>WFNC01000115.1 GCA_015488785.1 Flavobacteriales bacterium
ATATTAGATTGAAAGCAAATAACATATGTTAAATATACCAGTAAAAGAAGGAGAGAACATTGAAAGAGCTCTTAAAAGATACAAGAAAAAATTTGATAGAACAAAAGTTCTTAGACAATTACGTGCTCGTAAACAATTTGATAAGCCTTCTGTTTTGAGAAGACAAGAAATGATTAAAGCTTCTTATGTAGAAGGTTTGAGAAGAGTAGAAATGTAATTTAGTTTATATTTTTAACACATTAAAAAAAGAGGTAAATTAATTTATCTCTTTTTTTTTGTTTAAAAAAAGCATCATTTAAATAATAAAATACATTTTTATACTATATTTATATTTCTATAGCTATCAAATGAGTAAAAATTTAACACTTATAATTTTATTATTACTATTTTCTTTCCATTTTTATGGGCAAGAGAATAATGAGTTGTTAGATTCTTTAAGGAAGAATAAGGTTGAACCTACTCCTTTAGAGTTTAGACCTCAAATTAGTTTAGGTACTGGAATGTTTACTTTTATAGGAGATATCGCCAATTCAAATAATGGTTTCCATCCTACTGTTAGTCGCTTAGCAAGAGATTTAAGAATTACACAAGCATTAAACTCTAATTTTGACCTTAGCTTTTACGTCTTATTTGGACAGGTAAGCGCAAATGAAAGAACATTAACAAGAAATTTAAATTTTAATGCAAATATCACCACAGGAGGAGTTACTGTAAATTATAATTTTTTTCACATATTAAATCCTAAGAGAAATGTAAATCCATATATTTCATTAGGTATAGAGTCAATAGAATTTTTATCAAAAACAGACTTGAAAGATAAAGATGGTAATTTATATCATTATTGGTCGGATGGATCTATAAAAGATAAATCTGAAAATGCACCAGATGCTGCTTCAGCAAAAGAGATTTATAGAGATTATACTTACGAATCTGATTTACGAGAAGCTAATATAGATGGGTTTGGAAAATATCAAGAAAGGACCTTAGCGATACCAGTTGATATTGGAGCTAACTTTCATTTAAGTAAAAGAATAAAAGCAAGAGTTGGAACTTCCATGCATTTTACTTTTTCAGATTTAATTGATAATGTATCTGATAAAAGTATAGGAGCAAGAAAAGGAGATAAAAACAATGATAAGTTTTTATACACCCACTTTGCATTAACTTATGACTTTGGTATGAAAAATAAGACAGAAGAAACGATTGAAGAATTTGAAAATCCAGAAGAAGAATGGCTAGCTGCAGATACATCTGATTATGATAAAGATGGAGTTGTCGATTTTTTAGATGAGTGTATAAAAACACCTAAACATGCTTTTCCGGTGGATTTAAAAGGGTGTCCAATAGATATGGATGAAGATTTAGTGCCTGATTATAGAGATGATGAGCCTAATACCATTTTTGGAGATTTAGTAAATTTAAAAGGTGTAACGCAATATGACGAAGATTTAGAGCGGTCTTTCCATACATATTTCGACTCTAATTTTTATACAGATGAAAGGCATATTAGTTCTTCTGGCGATGAAGGGGAGGAAAGGACAACGAAAAGAGAAAAAAGAATAAACTTAAATTACACTGTAATAATAGGAACAAATTCTAAAAAAATATCAGCTAATGAACTACATAAGTATTTAAGTTATAAGAATTTTAGGACAGTAGAAAGAGGAGATTCTGTATTTTATGTACTTGCTGGGTTTAATAGTGTTGCGGAAGCATTAGGAGGTCAACTACAATTAGAGTTGGATGGAGTAACTGTAGAAGGTATAGCTGTTTTAAAAGAAGAGAGTGGTGAACAGGTAGAAGTTCAAAAGATTTATACGCCTTCTCAAATTTTCGATTTAGATATAGTGCCTGTTTTTAGTGAAGTTCAGAAAAAAGAATCTTTGTATAGAGTTCAAATAGGTACATTTTCTAAGCGTATTTCAGCAAAAGCTTTTAGTGATTTAGAGGGGGTTGAAGAAATTAAAGGAGAAGATGGATTGTATCGATATTATTCAGGTATTTTTACGAATAAAGATGAAGCAGCTAAATATAAAATAAAGACATTGAGTGCAGGTTACGTAGGAGCATTTATTACTGTGTTTAATGATGGAAATAGAATTAAGTTGGCAAGCGGAGGTTATGATGTTAGAAAAGGATTTGATGATACAGTTTTAGAGCTTTCGAAACCAACAAAAGGCGTTTTATTTAATGGGTCAGTTCAATTTAGAATACAAGTTGGAGCTTACAAAAATAACATTCCGATAGAAGTCTTAGATCAGTTCTTAGAATTAGGAACTGTATTGCCGATACGAGATAGTAAAACAGGAGTGACGAAGTATTTGGTAGGTAAGTTTAAGACGTACGAGGAAGCAACAAAAGAAAAAGAATTAATTAAAGAAAAAGGGTTGTTAGATGCATTTCTTATTGGAGATTTTAATGGGAATTTAATAACGATTCAAGAAGCTTTAGAATTATCAAAATAAAAAAATATGAAGTATATATATGTAGTTTTTATGTTGGGACTATTTTTAGGGTCTTGTCAAACTAAAGAGGCTTCTAAAGATGAGGTTAAAAAAGAAGAAGTTAAAGAAGAGGCTATAGTTGTAGTTTTGACTAAATGCGACTGTATAGATCCTTCTGAAGTAAATAAAGAATGGTGTCAAGCCAATTATAAAACAGATTTTACGATTGAAGAAAAATTTGAATGTACAGGAGATTCTAGTTTATTAGATACAATACCAGAAGTTGTAAAAGATTCTATTAGAAATGATTATGAAAATGATTTAACGCTGGAAATAAAAGAAATAGAAGAAGAAAAAGAAGATCCAATATCAGAGGATTGTAAACTCTTTTTAGAAGAATATGCCGAAGCAATAAAAGACTTTAAGCATCTAGTTACTAAAATGGAAAAGAACCCTACTGATATTAGTTTAAAAATTGCATACTCTTCTCAAAGTGACGACATGGAATCTTGGACTTCTAAACCACAAATGTTCCAATGTTCTCAAACAGAATCGTTTAAAACACAAGTAGAAATATTAAATACAAAAAAAGATAAATTACTCGAAAATTAAAAATAAATTAAAAATGAATAATAATATTACATTAGGAGTAGCTGGTCTTGCACTAGCTTTAGGAATCTATAACACAAGTCAAGTTTCAAGTTTAGATACCAAAATAGAAGAAAAAGTTTTTATAACTCCTGCAGTTTCAGCTCCTGTAGTTAACAATAATGGAGTTACTAAAGCCAATCCAATCGAAGTTAATAATTCGCCTCAATCAAATACTCAAGCTCCAAAAGGACCATCGACAAGTATTAAGTTTGGAAAAGAAGTTCACGATTTTGGAACATTAAATGTCAATACTGATAATCCTTACTCATTTGTATTTACGAACACAGGAAAAGAACCTTTATTAATTACAAATGCAAGAGGTTCTTGTGGTTGTACAGTTCCTAGTTGGCCAAAAGATCCAATTATGCCAGGGAAAACAGGAAAAATAGACGTTGTTTATAGACCAAGTAAAGGACAAGCAGGAAAACCACAAGAAAAAACGGTTACAATTACAGCTAATACGGAACCTGTAAATACTATTGTTAGAATTAAAGCAAATATAAATCCAATTGCAAAGTAAATTTATGTAAAAATGTTTGGAATTTAACCAAGTTTAACATACATTTGCGCATCGAATTTTTAGATAACAATAAAAAAAGAGGGGACAATTGTCCCCTCTTTCTGTAAATTAGCAATGATAAAAAAAGAAATAGTACAAGCTCTAGCTCAGGAAAGAATGGACGAAATGAACGATGGAACTTATTTAGTTAGCATCGAAATTTCTAGTTCAAATCAAATTCTTGTAGAGATAGATAATATGGAAGGAGGCGCATCTATTCATAGCTGTATTAGAGTTAGCAGAAATATTGAACACAATCTAGATCGAGAAGTAGAAGATTTTGAACTATCTGTTACAACACCAGGCTTAAGTAATCCTTTTAAGGTTCACCAACAATACATTAAAAATGTAGGTAGAAACGTTAAAGTATTATTTAAAGACCAAGGAAGTGTTGAAGGTAAGTTGATTGAAGTAAACGATAATGATATTACCGTTGAAACAGAATCAAAAGAAAAAATAGAAGGGAGAAAGAAAAAAGAATTAGTTGTAAGGCAACACAATATATTATTAGAAAATATTAAAGAGACTAAAATAGTTATCTCATTTAAATAAAAAATAGACAAATGAATGCTTTAAATTTAATAGAATCCTTTTCGGAGTTTAAAGAAATGAAGAACATCGACCGTGTCACAATGATGCGTATTTTGGAAGATGTATTTAGATCTACACTTAAGAAAAAATATGGAACAGACGAGCACGTAGATGTGATTGTAAATCCAGATAAAGGAGATTTAGAAATTTGGTTGAATAGAGAAATTGTTCCAGACGGAGAAGTTGAAGACGCTAATATTGAGATTGCATATTCTGATGCAATTAAAATTGAGCCAGATTTTGAAGTTGGGGAAGAAGTATCTGAAGAAATTCATATGCAAGATTTTGGAAGAAGAAATATTTTATCTTTACGTCAAAACCTTGTATCTAGAATACTAGAATTAGAAAAAGATAATGTTTATAAAATCTACAAAGACAAAATTGGAGAAATTGTTACAGGAGAAGTTTATCAAATTTGGAAAAGAGAAATTTTGGTATTGGATGACGATGATAACGAGTTAATCTTACCTAAGTTTGAACAAATACCTTCAGAATACTTTAAGAAAGGAGAAACATTGAGAGCTGTAATCTCTAGAGTAGAATTAAAAAATAATACTCCAGTAATTATTCTTTCAAGAACAGATCCTAAATTCTTAGAGCGATTGTTTGAACTTGAAGTTCCAGAAGTATTTGACGGGTTAATTACAATTAAAAACATAGTAAGAGAACCAGGAGAAAGAGCAAAAGTAGCAGTAGAATCTTACGATGAAAGAATTGATCCTGTTGGAGCTTGTGTTGGAATGAAAGGTGCTCGTATTCACGGAATAGTTAGAGAATTAAGAAATGAAAACATTGATGTAATTAATTATACAGAAAATGAAAAACTTTTAATTCAAAGAGCACTTAGTCCAGCAAAAATAACTTCATTAGATTCTATAGAAATAAATGAAGAAGAAAAAAGAGTAAACGTATATCTGAAACCAGATCAAGTTTCATTAGCTATTGGTAGAGGAGGAAACAATATAAAGTTAGCCTCTAGACTAGTAGGGTACGAAATAGACGTTTATAGAGAAGGAGCAGAAGATATCGATGATGTAGATTTGGATGAATTTTCAGATGAAATCGATAGTTGGATTATAGATGAGTTGAAAGCAATAGGATGTGATACAGCAAAATCTGTTATAGAGTTAAGTAATGAAGAATTGGTAAAAAGAACCGATTTAGAAGATGAAACTGTTGCTGAGATAATTAAAATAATTAAATCAGAATTTGAATAAAACTGATTCTAAAATTAAAACTAAAATGATTTTTAGTTTTAATTAAGGTAGAATAAGACTAAATAGCGAAATTACTTTTGTAACTTCGCTATTTAAAACAAACGAAGATGTATATTTACATCGGATTATTATCTCTGAATATAAAGTCAGAGAAGCATAAATAAAACAACGAATTTTTAAATAAATGGCCGTTAAAAGATTAAGTAAAGTAGCGAGAGAACTAAATGTAGGAATTTCAACTATCGTTGACTTTTTGGATTCTCATGGAATAGAAATGAGTACTAGTCCCAATACAAAAATAGAACCTGCTACCTACGAAAAGCTTTTGGATGAATTCCAAAAATCTAAATCAGTTAAGGAGAAAGTAAACGAAGTTCGTACTGAAAAAGAAGAGCAGAAAGAAATTGACGCTAAGAAAAAACTTGTCGAAAAAGAAGCCGCAGAAGTAGCTAAAAAATTAGCAGAAAAAGAAGCTAAAGAAAATGCTCCAGGCTTAAAGGTTATTGGTAAAATTGATTTACCGGGTAAGAAAAAACCAGTACAAGAAAAAACCGAAGAAGTTATTCCTGAAGTGATTGAAGAAAAGCCTGAAGTTGTATCGAAAGAAAAAAAATCTACCGAAACAATAAAAGCTGAATCAACAAAACTTACCGGACCTTCTGTATTAGGAAAGATTGAATTACCAGCTAAGCATTCAAAAAAGAAAGCTCCTAAGAAAACTCCTGAAAAGCAAGCTAAAAAAGCTGAAGCTCCTAAAAAAGCACCAGTTAAAGTTGAAACAAAAAAAGTAGAAGTACCTAAAAAGGAAGCTCCTAAAAAAGTAGAAATAGAGACGATAAAAGCTAAAGCTGAAAAGCTGACAGCTCCAACTG
>WFNC01000116.1 GCA_015488785.1 Flavobacteriales bacterium
GTCTTATTTTACTCTTAACTTTTCTTATTTCTACTCTGTCTTATAGTCAACAGAATATTTTTCCAATAGCAAATAAACTAGATTATCAATTAGAGAAAACAGTTAATAAAAGAACTACAAATATTCATACAACAATACAACCTTACAATTTAGATCAACTCTTAGTAAAAGGTATTTCAATAGATTCATTTAGAACAAATACTAAAATAGACAATCAAAAATTAGCTTTACTAAATGGTTCAAAAAAACTTTTTATTGCTCCTATCGGGAATGTAAATTCAGGAATAAACCTATCCAACTCAAACTTAAATTATATAGCAAGTTCGGGAATTCGATTTCAATTTAACCCAAATAAAAAAATTGGATTAGGAATTGATTATCGATATTTCGTAACCGAACAAGAAGTATATATAGATACTTCAAGTTTCACCAAAAATGTAGCTCCTTCAATTGGAAGATTAGGTTTACTACCTTTTCAAAACAATGGGATTCATGACCTGCAAGGCTACATAACATATACTCCTAATCATTTTTTTAATTTTATGTTGGGCAAAGGAAATCACTTTTGGGGAGATGGGTATCGTTCATTTTTATTATCCGACAACGCTAGCTCTTACCCTTATTTTAGAATTGAAACTTCTTTTTGGAATGTAATGTACACCAATCTATACTCCTATCACACTGATATAAGTTCGGGAGTAGCCAAAGACAAGTACTCTGCTTCTCATCACTTAAGTTGGAATGTAACAGAAGATATTAATTTTGGGCTTTTCGAGACTGTAATTTGGGCAGGAAATGACACACTTATCAATAGAGGCTTTGATGTTAATTATATTAATCCCGTTATTTTTTATAGACCCGTTGAATATGCGCAAGGCTCAAACGATAATTCCATTTTAGGCTTAAATTTTAAAGGGAGGCTAAAGCAAAATCATTTATTCTATGGTCAATTGGTTCTAGACGAATTTGTATTGGCAGAACTAAGAAGTGGAAATAAGTGGTGGGGAAACAAATATGCGATACAATTGGGGTATAAAAACTATGAACTATTCAACAATCCTAATTTAGCATTCTTAATAGAACGAAATATAGCTCGCCCCTTTACTTATGCGCATATTAATGGGACACTTAATTATGGTCATTTAAATCAATCTTTAGCTCACCCATTGGGAGCAAATTTTAAAGAAACAGTAGCGCTATTATCTTATAAAAAAAACAAATGGAATTTTAAAGAGAAAGTTAATTTTATAGCTTACGGAGCAGATACCTCTGCTACAAGTTTTGGTGGTAATATTTACAAAAATTACTCAACTAGAATAGGAGATTACCATAATAATATATTGCAAGGAGAAACACACCGTATTTTTTTCAATGAAATATCAGCAAGTTACACCTTGATTGATGCCATAAATTTAAAAGCTTTTGCTTCTTTTATTATCCGAAATGAAAATACAGAAAGTAATCATCAAACAGATTTATTTTTTAAAGTAGGTATTGCCACACAACTTTGGAATTCCTACAAAGATTTTTAGATATTAGGGGCTTAATATCCTGTTCAAACTTACATAATTGAATTAAAAATGATCTAAGTCATCTATTTTGCTCTTATTTTCTGTATCTTTGTTAGCTAATTCTTTTTTTTAATATACATGGATAAAAACTTTGACAACGAAAATGAGGAATCTGAAATTTATCAGAAGGCTAATGATATGCTGAATGAAGAAGTTTCTATCTTTCACGATATTGAAGATTTTGAACTTGTTGCTGATTTTTATATCGAAAATTTAGAATTAGAAAACACCAAGGTAATTCTAGAAAAAGGATTAAATCAGTACCCGAACTCGCCAACTCTTTTGATGATTCTTTGCGAATATGACTTTTTGAAAGGAGATAAAATAAAGGCTTTGAAAACAATGAAAAATATTGTTGAAGTTCACCCATACAATGTTGACTATTTATTAGAATTAGCGAACTTGAATGCTCGAAGTGGAGATTCTTTAGAAGCTATTCGATTATATGAAGAATCACTAAACTTTGAGTTGGAAGACATTGAAGCGGTCTATATGGACATTGTATTTGAATGTCAAAGAATTAAAGATTTTGAAAAAGCATTGTCTTACTTAAAAAAAGTAATGGAAATTACTTCAGATAATGAAATGACGCTATTTGAAATGGGAATTTCTTACGGCGAATTGAATCGAGAGAAAGAGGCGATTAAATACTTTAAAGCATATTTAGATAACGACCCTTATTCTTATGTTGCGTGGTTCAACTTGGGAAATATGTACGCTAAACTAGGTAAAAATAAAAAATCTGTTTTTGCTTTTGATTATAGTATCGTCACCAACGACAAGTTTCCAGCTGCTTATTATGGAAAAGCAAACGCTTATATTCAATTAACAGAATATAAAAAGGCTATAAAAGTATTGAACAGCACTTTTATACTAGAGCAGCCACATGCCTTTGTTTACTGTATGATTGGAGAATGTCACGAGAAGTTAGAGGACTATTCAAAAGCATTATATTTTTATGAAAAAAGTATAGAGTTAGATAATGATTTTGCGGATGCTTGGATTGGAATTGGAGTTGTTAAAGACCTTACAAAGAAATTTCAAGAAGCAGTTAAATATTTAGAAAAGGGAATTGAAAAAGCACCGTCTAATCCTCAGTTTTGGTATTTATATGCCGAATTATTGAGCAAACTAAAATTAGAAAACGATGCAAAACTTGCATTTAGCAAAGTGATTGAATTAGACCCAAATAATACTGACGCTTGGCTAGATTACAGTAATTTACTTTATGAAAATAAACTGGTAAACGAAGCTACAGCTCTGCTCGAAAATGGATTAAAAGCCAATGACGGTCACGATGAATTACGCTATCGATTGGTTGCATATCTATTAAAAAAAGGAGATTTAGAAAACGCAAAAAAGAATTTACAATTAGCTTTAGCTGAAAATTACAAAGGGCATGAACAATTGTTTGACTTTTACCCTGCAAGTAAAGAAATAAATGAAATTGTAGAACTAATTAAAAAATTTAAATAGTTTTTACACAAATTATAAAATACATACATTATGAATTTTAACTTACCATATATTCCAGACAGAGGAGAGAAACCAAGAGAAGCTGGAGTAACAATGATGATGGACAAAGGTTTAAGCCTTAGAGAAACGGAAGACTTTATTGCAAGTTCGGGGCATGTAACCGATATTATAAAGTTTGGTTTTGGAACATCTTACATTACCAATGATTTAGAAGAAAAAATTAAACTTTACCAGTCTGCTAATATTAAGCCTTATTTTGGAGGTACATTATTCGAAGCATTTATCGCTCGTAATATGTTTGATGATTATAGAAAACTATTAGATAAGTATAACTTAAATCTTTGTGAAGTTTCCGATGGCTCAATTGTTATACCACACGATCAAAAATGTGAATATATCAGTACGCTAAAAAAGCAATCTATTGTAATGAGTGAAGTAGGTTCTAAAGAAGCTGGAATTGTTTTGAGTCCATCTAAATGGATAAAAATGATGACAAATGAATTAGAAGCAGGATCTTGGAAAGTAATAGCAGAAGGAAGAGAAAGTGGATCTGTAGGAATTTTCAAACCAGACGGATCACCTCACACCGATTTGATTAACCAAATAATTTCTAAAGTCAAACCAGAACAAATACTTTGGGAAGCTCCAGAAAAGAAACAACAAGTTTGGTTCATAAAACTTTTTGGTCATAATGTAAACTTAGGAAACATTGCTTACAATGAAATGATTCCTTTAGAATGTCTAAGACTTGGTTTAAGAGGCGATACATTTTTTGATTATTTACCACAAGAAATTGTGGAAGCGAGAAAACAACCAGACGAAGCTTATCAAGTTCCGAGTTTAAAATAAAAACAAAAAAAAGCCTTAATTATTAAATAGTTAAGGCTTTTTTTTGTAGTTTGCATTGAGTTTAAATCTCACCGAATTAAATACAACCACTATGAAATCTTATCTAACTATTATTAGTTTAGCTCTAGCTTCTACAGCGATTAGCCAAAACATTGGTATAAATCAAAATTCTCCTACCAATTCATTACACGTCTCACCAATTAATATTGGCGATAATCCAATACGTATTGACAACATGCAGTCTTATACTTCTGGAGACACTACATTACTGATTATAGATCAACCAACTGGTATTGTTCGTTATGTTAGCAAAAGTGATTTAGGAGGAATGTTAGGAGATGTACTTTTTCAAAACTCTACATTTTTAGATAGTTTAACTACTCACATTACAAATGGAAGTGGAACAGGAGGAGCTGGAGACCAAACTTTAGGTAGTACAGGAACAGATATAACATTAACAAATGGAGGAAGTGTTTCTTTTTCAACAATAAATGCAAATGATTGGCATACGAATGGTAACACAGGAACAAATTCAAGTACAAATTTCTTAGGAACTACTGATAACCAAGGACTTTCCTTTAAAACAAACAATATAGAGCGAATGAATATTTTCGCTGACGGAAGAGTCGTTGTAAATTCTACAACAGCATTTGCTTCTTCTATTTTTCATTCCGTTTCTACAGGAACTGATGATGCAATTACTGTAGATGCTTCAGGAACTGGAACTGGAATTCATTCTCAAAATTCGGGAAGTGGTCCTGCTATAGTAGGTATAAATTCAGGAACAAACTCTGGAATACTAGGAACAACAGCAGACGCTTCTAGTGCTGGAATTCAAGCTACTAATACCTCACCCGTTGGAAATGGTATTATTTCATCGGGGAACAATTTACCTGGATATTATTTTGCAACAGGAGCTGGAGGTTCTTTCTCTGGAGAAACAGGTTCTTACTCAAGAGCATCAATAGCTACGGGAACTGGAGTTGTTGGTCTTGGAAATAATCAAACTTTAGCACATCTTTTGACTAGTGGATCAGGAGGAGCTTTTACAGGGAATGACGGTATATTAGCATCAGCAACCGTCACAGCTGGAACTGGTGTAGTAGGAGCAGGAAACAATTCTACTCAGTATTTTATGCAGACTTCTGGAGGTGGAGGTAGTTTTACAGGTACTCAAAATGGAGCATATGGATTTGCAACAAACACTTCAGGAAACAGTAGAGGTTTAATAGGTGAAGGCTCTGAATATGGAGTCGTTTCTATTGGAGATTTTGGTGGAACTGGAGCTAAATATTTTATTATTGATCATCCTTTGGATCCTGAAAACAAGATTTTAAAACATGCCTGTATAGAATCTCCTGAAATATTAAATATTTATAGAGGGAATATTATTCTTAACGCCCAAGGTGAAGGTATAGTTCAACTTCCTGACTATTTTCATGCTATTAATACTAATTTCAGTTATACATTAACTCCGATAGGAGCTCCTACCGTAACTTATATAGCAGAGGAAATAAATGAGAATGGAACCTTCAAAATTGCAGGAGGAAATGCTAATCAAAAAATTTCTTGGTATGTTTACGCTGAACGAAACGATAAATCAATTAACAACAATCCAAAAACAAAACAAATGGTTGTTGAAAAAACAGGGGAACAAATTGGTAAATATTTAAATCCTGCTGCATATGGAAAAGATAGATCTTATTCGTATTTTGGAAGTAAAGGTTATACGACAGTAAAAACAGAAGGAAAAGAAGTAAAATCAAATGTAGGTTTGAAAAAATAAGATTTCTTAATTAAATTCTAAAAATATAAAAAGGGGCAGTTATTAAATTAACAGCCCCTTTTTTTTTACGTAATCAATTTACCTTGTCTTATCTAAATTTCATTTAGAATTAAACTAAGGATATCGAAGAGACCAACACAACACCCACTCTTTCTGCGTTAGGGATAGGAGCGGCATCCTTTTTTGTTTTTTACAAAAAAGATATAGCGGATAGCTCGCTCGAACGCCCAAATAAAAATTAAGAAGTAACAGAAGAAACATGACTTTAGAAGAAACGGTAAATACTTACAGCGAAAATGGAACTCAATTTGTTTTGGGTACAGGGGAATTAACAGCGAAATTGAAAGGAGTAAAGGCTCTTATCTTTGATTGGGACGGTGTATTTCATAGTGGATACAAAAGCGAAAATCAAAGTTCATTGTTTTCGGAAGCAGACTCTATGGGGGTGAATATGTTGCGTTTTGCCTATTCGTTGATTAACGATGGTGAAATACCTTATACGGCAATAATTACGGGCGAAAATAACAAAACGGCTTTCTATTGGGCAGCGCGAGAACATTTGAACGATGTGTTTTTTAAGATTAAAGATAAGGTTGAAATATTGAACTGGCTTATGGAAAACAAAGGGGTGAAAAAGGAAGAGGTTTTGTTTGTTTTTGATGACATTTTGGATTTGAGCATGGCTAAGGAATGTGGCGTTCGCTATTTGATTAATCGAGATGCTAGTCTAGCACTCCATTCCTATTGTAAAGAAAATAAAATGTGCGATTTGATAACAGCTAATGATGGAGGAAATCATGCAGTGAGAGAATTGTCGGAATTAACGATTAGCTTGTTGGGTAATTGGAATACTGTTGTAAATGAAAGAGTGAAATTTAAGGGGGAATATGCTCCATACATAAAGAAGAGACAAGAGATTGAAACGAAATTTTATACCCTGAAAAATGGAGAAGTTGTAGTGAGCAAGTAAAAATATTGAAGCACTATTTTTCGCTAAAAATATACCATTAAATATACAACTATTTTTTTTAATAAAGAATGATATCATTCATTAAATAAACTAAAAAATCGCACTTATTTTAAGGTGATTTTACTTAACTTTGAATTAACAAATAAATAAAAACAAATAAATAATAATAAATTATGGGACAAAAAGTTGAAATCAATCAAGGAGAGATTAAAATTAAATTTACTGAAGCGATAACAGGTAAAATATCATTAAAAGAATTAGGAATAAAAGAGGATTTGATAACATTGGAAAACGGACTTTTGCGTTTAGTTTTTGATATGGAAGGAATTGGTGAACATCATTATTTTCAAATGCCTACCTTATCTATTGTATATAGTGAAGAAGTTGGGGAAACGCATTGGCAATGTGACTTTAATGGAGAAACGATTGTAGATAAAGCCGATCACCATGGTCATTCAACGGTGATTTTATTGAATAGAAAAAAAATAAGTGAATTGGAGCATCACCATGAAAATACGCTTATTGTTCATGCAGAATTTCCAGAAGCTGTACACATTAAGACAAATGAATCTATTGTTAACTTTTTTAAATAATGTTTGTTTAAAAAATTAAACATGCTAAAAAGCTAATCGACGTAAAAGCCGATTAGCTTTTTGTTTTTGTGATTTGAATACAGCAAATTAAAAAAATTAAAAAAAGTAATAACATATATGTTTGACAAAGAAGATTTAATCTCATTAAAAACAAAGGAAGACGCTATTGATTTAGCTCAAAAAAAGAACATTAAAATTAATAAAATTCTATCTAAAATTGCTTACGAAGAAGATTTAGAAAAATTGCAGATAGAGTTAGTTAATTTGCAAAATTGGATTTCTAAAAACAATTTACGTGTCGCGGTAATTTTTGAAGGAAGAGATGCTGCAGGAAAAGGAGGTTCTATTAGAAGGTTTACCGAGCATTTAAACCCTCGTTCTATGCGAGTTGTTGCTTTGGCTAAACCAACTGAAGTAGAACAAGGTCAATGGTATTTTAGACGTTACATAAAACAACTCCCTAACCCTGGTGAAATTGTATTTTTCGATAGAAGTTGGTACAATAGAGCTGTTGTAGAACCTGTTATGGATTTCTGTACCGAAAGTCAGTATAATAAATATATGGTTCAAGTTCCTGAGTTTGAACACATGTTATACGAAGATGGTGTAATTGTAATCAAGTTTTGGTTTTCGATTACAAAAGAAGAACAAATAAAACGTTTCGATGGTCGATTGTCTAACCCATTGAAAATTTGGAAGTTTAGCCCCGTTGACAAAAAGGGGCAAGAATTATGGGATAAATACTCTTTTTATAAAGAACAAATGTTTAGCAAAACCCATACGCCATTTAGCCCTTGGATAATTGTAAAAACAAATAACAAGAAAGAGGCTAGATTGGAAAGTATGCGTTATGTATTATCTCAATTCAATTACGATGAAAAAAACGAAGCCGCTACTACTCTATTTCCAGATCCAAATATAGTAAGTAGATATTATAGAAATGCTAAATAATTTGACACACAAAATGGAAAATAATATTCAACTAACTGAACAAGATGTTAAAGATTTGAATTCTAAAATTGGAATGCAAAATTTAATATCGAGCGATAAAATTGACTTGAAGAAAATAGTTCGATATGTGAATTATGAAAAATACCTTGACGAACTACAAGTTGAATTGATACAAATGCACAATTGGGTAATCGAAAATAACAAAAAAATGGTTGTTATTTTCGAAGGGAGAGATGCCGCTGGAAAAGGTGGAGCAATTAGACGTATAACCGAGCATTTGAACCCTCGTCATTTCGAAATTGTAGCTTTACCAAAACCCAATGAAGAAGA
>WFNC01000117.1 GCA_015488785.1 Flavobacteriales bacterium
TACAAATTACTAATAGCGGAAATGGATTAACAGGAACTGAAAATTTAACTTCCAACATCCAATTAAACATTAGCTCTTTCAATGCTATTTGGGGATATTTGGGACAACAAACCAATATACTAAATCAAGATACTTCTACCATTACACTATTCGATGATTTAGCTGGGGGAGAAATTCATTTTGAAGATCCTGAAATTAGATTGTCAATCGGAAATACGGCAGGGCTTGATGTTCAAGCTCAGTTTTCGGCAGTTTTTGCACCTGATAACAGTACAACAATTAATTTAGGTGGTGCAGGACTAACTACAATCCCAACAATAATACGTGCAACCAACCCAGGAGATACCGTTATTACGACTCACATTATAGACAATAATAATACATCTCCAACCTTAACCAATCTATTGGACGAAGGACCAGGTCAAATCGTTTATTCATCTACAGCAACCACAAATCCCAACGGAGTTTCTAATAATTTTGTGTTAGGAGACGCTCTCGTTTGGTGTGATGCCGAAGTTGCGTTACCAATTTATGGGTGGGCTCGTAATTTCACACTTGTCGATACTACAGATTTTGATGCTGCTGCCCGTTTTGGAATCGATAGCTCGTCTAACTTAACCGTAGAAGATGTAGATAAAGCGCAAATTAGAATTATAGTGGACAACGGTTTACCAATCGATGCAGGAGTTCAAATTTATTTTACCGACACCAATCACGTCATTATCGATTCGCTTTTCTCAGGTGTAGAAAACATATTCGAAAAAGGTCAAGTCGATTTTTCACTACCGCTTACCGATCCGAACCACGGGAAAGTTATTCAGGCAACCAAAAAAATCACAGACATCGAATTGACACAAGCTTTAATCAAAAAATTAATTCACAACAATGTAAAACGTCTAATCTACAAAGCTAGAGGACTTACAAACGATGCCAATGCAGGGCAAAACGTAAAAATATACCCAGAATATACCGTAGATATAAAAGCATCGGCAAAAGTAGATTTCAAAATAAATTTAGAAGATTAAAATAAAAATAAGTAGGGCGTTTATACAGGTCATTCACTTGTAGTTTTTATTTCTAAAAAAAGTTTAACTAATCAAAAAAGGAGCTCATAAAATCGCTCTTTTTCGAAAAGTTAAACTAATTTTTCAGAAACAAAAAGCTACCGCTACTACCCTTAACGCAAACAAAACAAACATCAATTATGTTACACCATAGAATTATATTAGTACTATTATTTATCGGGGTTCTATCGAGCAATCAAGCTCAACAAGACCTTACCCTAATGAATTTGACAAACATTCAGCAAATTCAATATGTAAATCCAGCTTTTCGCCCTCAGGCAAGAGTCAATATCGGGTTTCCAGGCTTGTCGTCTATTTACCTCAATCATTACAATACCGTTTTCACACCAAAAGACTTATTTACCGTCGATGGTAGCACAACAACATTGAGAGTTGATCATTTAAAAAAAATGTGGAAAAAGAAAAACGACATTAGTCTTTCTGCCAAAATAGATCTTCTACACTTTGGATTTCAATTCAAAAAGAAAAACTACATCAGTTTCAATATCACCGAAAATGCATTTGCTAGAGTTACTTTACCTGGTGATTTATTGCGATTCCCATTTACAGGAAATGCAAACTTCGATGAATTAAAAGACGGAACATTAGATTTTTCTGGTTTAGGAATTGAATTGAATCACTACCGAGAATATGCTTTAGGTTTTCAACGCGAGTGGAGCGATAAACTAAGCGTCGGAGCAAAAATTAAATACTTATACGGTATGGAAAACGTTCACACCAAAAAGAGTAACATGACGTGGAAAACCGATCAAGAAACTTACGATTGGACGCTAAAAGGAGAATTTGCTGCTAACACATCAGGTATTTATTCATTCACAGATTCTATCGATGGAAACAATGAAATTGAAAACGAAGATTATAAAGCTTATGCATTAAAAAGAAAAAACAGAGGATTAGCTTTTGATTTAGGAGCGACTTACGATGTCAATGAGAAATTAACAGTAGGCGCAAGTGTTGTTGATTTAGGATTCATAAGGTGGAAAAACGACAATAAAAACATCGTAACCAACAAAGGAGAATTTGTCTTTGCGGGAGTCGATTTTACAGACGCAACATTAGTAGCCGATTCGGTAAGGCAAGACACCATAGATGCAATATTCGAAAACTTACAAAAAGATGTAGAAGATGCTTTTACCGCAACAAACAATACCGATGCTTATACAACATCATTGCTTACACGTTTTTATTTAAGCGCAGGCTACAAACTATACGAAGCAAAAAAACACAGTGGAAAAGCAGGGGCTTTAGTTCATGGTGAATTTTTTAGAGGTAGAGTTCGTCCATCATTAACATTATCATATACACAAACATTAGGTAGAATGCTTCAAGCATCTTTATCTTATTCGATGTCCAACAGAGATTATAGAAACCTGGGAGTGGGAATGAGTTTAAACTTTGGTTCACTTCAATTCTACGTAGTAACCGACAATATTATGGCAAGTAAATTAGCGAAACTAAAAACGAGCCCTAGCGATGATGGAGTTGTTTATCCGTACAGTGCTAAAAATGTTCATGTTAGAACAGGAATTAACTTTACGTTTGGAAGAAAAAATAAGGATAAAGACGGAGATGGAATCAAAGACAAGAAAGATGACTGTCCTGAAGTAGCAGGTTTACCACAATTTAACGGTTGTCCCGATACAGACAATGACAGTATTCCCGATAATTTAGATGCTTGTCCAGCATTAGCAGGTATTCCTCAATTCAAAGGTTGCCCCGACACAGATGGAGATGGAATAAAAGACAGTGAAGACGAATGCCCAACATTAAAAGGAGAGAAAGAAAACAAAGGATGTCCAGACAAAGATGCCGATGGAATTATAGACAGCGAAGATGAATGTCCTGAAGTTGCAGGTATTATTGCTTTTAAAGGTTGCCCCGATACTGATGAAGACGGTGTTCCCGACAGTAAAGACAAATGCCCAACACAAGTTGGAGGTTTAGACATGGAAGGTTGCCCCGATACTGATGCCGATGGAATGCCAGATCATATAGATGGTTGTCCAGGTGAAGCAGGTAGTTTAGAAAATAATGGTTGCCCTTGGGGAGATAGAGACAACGATGGAGTAAAAGACAATGTAGATAAATGTCCCTCAACTCCTGGATTAATCGAAAGAGACGGATGCCCAGAAGACGATGCCGATTCTGATGGAGTTCCAGATAAAACAGATAAATGCCCAACCGTTCCTGGAACAGTTGCGAACAACGGATGTCCAGAAATTAAAAAAGAAGAACAAGAAATCTTAAATACAGCGTTTGACAACTTAGAGTTTCAATCGGCAAAAGCAATCATTAAAGATGCTTCTTACCCATCTTTACAAGCTTTGGCAGAACTAATGAATAAGAAACCAACTTGGAAATTAAAAGTTTCTGGTCATACCGATAGCGACGGAAGTTCTTCGGCTAATTTAAGACTGTCTAAGAACAGAGCGCAAGCAGTTGCTAATTACTTAAAAGCAAAAGGAGTTGACTTAAGTAGAGTTACTGTAGAAGGTTTTGGAGAGTCTCAGCCAATAGCCGACAACAAAACCAAAGAAGGTAAACAAAAGAACAGAAGAGTAGAAATGAAAATTGAATTTTAAAAAACAATAATTATTAATCTTAAAAGGAAGTAGAGAAATTTACTTCCTTTTTTTATACTTTGTGATGACAGAAATCGAATTCTGGGTATTATATATTGATGGGGTAAGCGTAATTATTAGCCTTATTATTTCTCATGAAATTTTGTCAAAGAAAGGAATCGAGCATAGGTTTAGCCTAATTGTTTTTATAAACGTTTTTAAATTAGGTTTCGAAAAAAAAAACTACAGATTTAGTTATATTATTGTTTCAATACTAGGACTAATATCATCTCTATTTTTGTTTATTCTACTTTATATGTTGTATTATTGAATAATGATCATGAAGTTACTCTTACTCATCTTTTTACCAATGTTTATTTTTTCTCAGAAGAATGAAAATACAAGAGCTTATTTTCCTCTTGTAAATGGGAAGTACTTAGAACTTAATCAAACAGTTAAAGTCTATGATGTTGATACTACGGAAATATCATATCATAAATACGAACATATAGTAGAAGGTAAAAGGATGTTTATTGTTAGTACAACATACGATTCCGATAATTTAATTGTTTCAAGTTTGAAAGAAAGAATTACAAGAAGAGGTTTGAGATTCGAGATAGGTAAATTTTACGTTTATAGCGATTCTAATATTGTAAATGAATATTTAGTTAATGGAAAAAAAGCAATAACGTTTCCATTTAAAGATCTTTCTAAAATGAAAAACTGGAAAACAAAAACTAGAAATACCTACGCCAATAAGGTAATTGTGAAATCAATCGTAGCGTTTATAGGAATCAAAAGAGTTACAACTGATGGAGTAGAAGAACGAATACTCATCTTCAAAAGAACCGTCAAGAAAAGATTTAAAAATGAGTATGATAAATTAAAAGAAGAGTACGAATATACGTGGGAATTTGCTCCGGGAAAAGGAATGGTAAAATATGAAATGAAAGGAAGTAGTCCTTATAAAGGTGTTGTTATTCTTAATAAATTTAGATAGAAGATTAAATTCTTAACTTGTTTTGTAACTTTGTACTTGATTTTAATCACAAGTTCACTCCATAATTCATGTTTATAAATCTTAACGCTTAACAGAATGAAAGTATTATTTATATTAATTATTATTACTATAGGCAACTTATCTATACGAGCTCAATATGGTCGGATAAATAAACAAATTGCTACTAAAATCATCAATAATGAAACAATAATTGTTCTATCAGATAGCGATGATGCTTATAATAAAAGGCTTAAAGATATTGTAAGGAAATATTGGAAGATTACGGATTATACCTTTGAAAAAAGAGCGGATCTTAAAACTATTGATGGTGTTAAAAATAAACACTATAACGAATACAAAAATTATCTTTGGTTACTAAACGATAGGGATGAAAAAATATACTATACATTTTCGCAAAACGGAACAACAGTAAGTGACCCTGAAACAACAAGACGAAATTCAGCAAGTTTATGTTTTTCAATAGGGGGTATTAAGGCTAATAAATACCCTAATGCCTTAAAGTTGATTAATGATGTAGTCTTATTCAAATCAGATGTGAATCAAATTAAACTTGCAGTAAATTTTATTCAAAATCATATAAGAGCGGGATTGAATGGAGCTGATATAACATTTTTTGGTAGCAAATCTTATCATTATCAAAATAAGAAAATAAAATTAGAGAAGGGTTGTGTCTTGATTTTTGATAAAGATTTAGTCGAATACGGTTACGGATTAATAGATAAAGAGTATTACGAAGAACTTGCAGATATAAAAGAATACGTAAAAGAAAAATCAGTAAAAAAAATCAATGTCATAACCCCAGATGTATTTGATAAAGAAATTAATAGTTGCCCGTATTACCTTGAGAGGCAAGTTGCAAGTGGAGGTGATTTTGTCTTATATGATTTAAAAACATCGGAAGTCGTTAATTTGTATAGAACGAAAAACTCAAGTGGAATGTACTATAAAATGGCTTGGAGAAAATGTTTAAAAAGATTTTTTTAACTGGCTCGGATAACTATTTTTTTTAAAATAAAGACAACATGAAATACATTATCATAATACTAACACTACTCCTTTTCTCCTGCAAAAAGGAAAAACCAAAAACAGGGAACTATATTTCAAGTTTTCAATTAGATAATGGAGACTATATTACAAGTAGTTATTTGTTTGAAATTACAAAATCAACCAAAGAAGAGTTAATTATAAATGGGATTTCTTTTCAAAAAGATAAAAATAAAATAAAAGGAACTTTTCCGAAAATAAACACAGAACAATCATACGTCTATCCTTTTGAAATAGAAGGTGAGTGGAGTAAGAAAAAAGGAAGATATACGCTAAATGGAACTTTTAAAACGCAACGCCGTTTTAAGACAAGTACTGCTGGTTACGAACTTATTGATATGTATGGGGTTTTAATTGCTACGCCTACTTTTTAAAATAGTTCTACCGTTTTTGATGAGGAACTTAAACCCTTGTCAAAATCGATAGAACCATTTTATTAAATCATCATTATTTGACCCAAAGTGTTTGAACTTTACTAATGTTGTTATTGCTAATTTTAATTAAGTAATAACCAGCAGAAATGTTAGACAAGTCCAATTGATAATTATTGCTAGTATTAAATTGATTGACCACTATTGATTGACCAATAGAATTATTAACCGTAATAGTTACTTCTTCGTTTAAGTTGTTTACCGCAACTTCAAATTGATTGTTCCCTTTTGTTAAAACATTTACCGAAACATTTTTATAGGTCTCGTCAATTCCTGTAAACGAAATAATGTTTACTTTATAGTCTTCCGTTTCTCCATAAGAAATAATTGTACAAGGGTCATCAATATTGCTTTGCCAATTTGTTCTAAAACGTATTAAATGCTCTCCAAGCGGAGCGTTACTTTGTATCTGTAAAGGTGTAGTTGTTATTGCGCTACCAAACGATACATTAGAAACAACTTTTTCAGAAGGTTCAAAAGTAAAATTGTCATTAAAGTCAATCCAAACTGTTCCAAATTGTTCTGTATATCCAGATTGTATATTTAAATCATAAGTAACTCCTTGTTCCAAAACGGTTGACATAGAAGTGTAATCTCCATATCCGTTTGGAGAACAAGTCGAATTGTTTTCTAAATTATGAAGTTTTATCATAGTAAAACCATCTCCAAAAGTGCAATCAGATTCTGGTGAACAAATGTTATGTTCTATTTGAAAACTAGCCGTATCGTTTAGTAAGTCAATGTCATTCGATAAAGAGGTGTAAGCTAAAATATCATAAACTCCTAAAGAAGAGAAATCTGCTGGAGTTGTAAAAGAATAACTAGCACTAGCATTAGAAGCTAAAGAACCAGAGTAAGTTTCGTTAATCTCAGTTCCATTATTTATACGATAATGAATAGGAAAATTTGTTTGTGTTTGTGTTCCGAAATTTTGAACTGTCACTGTAATTGTTTCAGCTCCTCCTAATGCACTTGAAGAAGTTGGAGCAGTTATTAAAGTTACACCAATATCGTTTTGACCTAAGTATTTTACAGAATAAAAAGCGGTGTCATTTGCTCTGGATAAATCTGTACTTAAATCCGTGTAAGCTTTTATGTTGTAAATTGAACCAACTGTTGATAAATCTGCTGGTGTTGTAAAAGAAAAAGAAGCGCTAGTTCCAGTTGCTAAGTTGTTTGTATAGTTTTGAGTAACAATTGTACCTCCGTCTATCTGGTATGAGATTGGAAATCCTGTTTGATCCAATAAACCATAATTTGTAACATTTACTGTAATGATTTCACTGTTAGACAATGTTCCTGTCGTTGGGCTTGTGACAGTAGCAACTCCTATGTCATAATCAAAATCGTTTGCTATTTTAAATGATGCTATTCTAGTCTTCCATTCATTGGTCATGTACTCTCCTGTAAACCAAAAAGTAGCATCGTCTGTTGGGTCAATCGTCATTTGAGCATAATCACCAAATCGAGTAGCTCCTTGTATTCCTGTTCCGTTTACAATTACTTCCTCAGCTATTGTCATTTGTCCTAGAGGGTCACTAGCATATCGACCTGTATATTTTAATGATGGAAAAGTGGTGTGTCCAGATACAGCATAAGCTAAACCAATATTTCCTTGGTAGTCCATCGCAATACTTCCCATCCATCTGCTTTCTGTATCAGGATTAAAAGTACCTTCTTGATAAAGTGTCCATGGATTGGCTCCTGTTTTTCTTAATTCGTACCATCTTATTCCTGCTAAGTCGGCTCCATTTACATCTACCGTATGATTTAAAACAATACTATTATGTGTTCCAAAAGAACGATAATGTCCCATGTACATAAGTGCTCCTGGTACAGCATCTATTCTTGCATTTGTTCCTGGTTGTTCTATGTCGTTCCAATTGGTTTGAAATTCACTGTCAAAAGGTGAAACAGGCAATGTTTGAGGATTAGAAATTGTAGAGTTAGAAGTGGTATTCCAGTCAACGTTGACTTCCCATATTTTTAATTGATCTGTTCCTCCTGACCAGGCATCGTCTTCAAAATAAAATAAATAATTAGGTGTTCCAACTGGAGGTAAAGTAGAACTTGCTGTTGCGGGTAAAACACTAAAAAATCCTCCTGTTGTTAATGCTGGAATTGTAAATCCAATGATAGAAGCTGTGTTATCTCCCGCTATCATTTTATCTCTTTCCAAAACGAAGGCAGATTCTCCAGACTTGTTTGAAGTGACATAGTATCCATCTGACCAAACAGAATATTTTGGATAATCAGGAAAGCTTGGTAGTCCAAAAGTATAAAGGTAATAAGCGCCTGTAGGATCAGGAGTCTGAGAAATAGCAACAATTAATTCATTTGATTGAGAAAATTGACTTAAAAACCAACGGTCTGCAAATTTATCATACATTACAATTGGGTCGCCAGCATTACTTCCGCCTAATAACGAACCTAAGCTAGCTGGGGCGGTTAGTGCTACTCCATTTTTATCAAAGATTCTAAAAACAGAGTTGACCATTTGTACATAATGATTGGGGCCTACTGCTCCACTTGGATCAGGTGGATTAGCTCCACCACTTTCACTTTGACCTAATCCATCAAAATTTATAACAGGTGTTCTTGTGCTGTGAGAAGCCTTTTCGGTTTGTAAAATTGGATCTCCTGCTTGTGGGAAAGCGTTTTTAGAGTTCGTAAATTTATTTCGCCTCATTTTATTACGAATTGTAACTGTTTTTCCGTCTTCATCTAAAGGATAAACAGGTTCGTCAAAAGTTGGCGCTACAACAGTCATACTGCTGGCTTGATTAGAAAATAAAAAAGTAGTGTTTGCTTCTTTTTCTTGAGCGCTAAAGCTCAGCGAAAATAGAAATGCTCCAAGTGATAATAATAGTGTTTTTTTCATAATAGAGTTTAAGTGTGTTTTGCCTTTTGCAATTTGATAAATCTAAATTAATAAGGTTTATTTCGTTTTAGTTTTCAATATTCTAGTAGTCAGTTTTTCAAGTTTTAATTTATCCTTAATCTGAACTAATAAGATGCAAAGGTACAATTTTTGAATAA
>WFNC01000118.1 GCA_015488785.1 Flavobacteriales bacterium
GCCTAAGTGTTTATTATTTCATTGTTAGTAAACTCATTAATCGTTCATTAATATAATAATTTCCTGTTCCCAATTTTTCTTTTCTTAATAATCCATCTCTTACTAATTCATTTAAGTATTTAGCAGCTGTTATTCTTGAAACACCTACATCCCGTTCTATAAATTCAATTTTTGTATAAGGATGCTTAAATAAATTATTTAGTAAATCTTGACTGTAAAATTTATAATTATCACGAAGTATATTTTTATATTCAAACATCAAATCTCTTATTTTTCCAATTAATTCAATTGTTTCTTTTGATATTTGTTCTATTCCGTCTAACATAAATAACAACCAATTTTCCCAATTGTCAGTTTCCCGTATTTCTTGTAATAGCTTATAATATTCTGCTTTGTTCAAAATAATATAACGACTTAAATACAGTATGGGTAAATTCAATAAGTCTTTCATTACTAAGTATAGAACATTAATTATTCTGCCTGTCCTGCCATTACCGTCATAAAAAGGATGAATACTTTCAAACTGATAATGAATTATTGCCATTTTTACCAAAGGGTCAAAATCGGACATTGTATCATCATTGATAAATTGCTCAAGATTTGCCATTAAGTCCAAAATTTCGGAATATTCTTGCGGTGGGGTATAAACTGTTTCTCCGGTTGATGCGTTTTTCAGAGCAGTTCCAGGTAGTTTTCGAAAACCCGCTTTGTTTTTCTCTAATTCGGATTGAATTTCTATTATGTTATTATTTGTCAATATTTTTTTTCTTGATATTAAAGCAAATCCTTTTTTTAAAGCTGATATGTAATTTTGAACTTCTTTGGCATTCAGTGATTTAAAACCTTCAAGATTTAAATCAGCTTTGTAAATATCATCGTGGGTTGTAATAATATTCTCTATTGCGGAACTATCTTTTGCTTCTTGCAATCCTAATGTATTAATCAAAATGTTTTCATTTGGGATTGTAGAAACTACTCCTTTTAATTCTGCTAATGCACGATGAGCTGATGCAAGCTTTTTTAAAACTCGTTTTGTTTCAATATCTTTTTCTATTGGTAACTTCTTTAACATTTAATTTCCTTTTGTAAAGTTTTATCTATTTTCTATACAAAGATAGTTTCTTTTGATAAGAAAATCAAATAATCTTTACATATAGTGATTGATTAATGATAAACTTTCTGTATTTTCTTTACATTTTGGCTAACGGTTGGGCTATACACCCTAAGGTGTAATTTAACTACCAAGTTTCAAATGGATTAAATAGGTTAATTGTACGAGCAAAACTATCCTTTTACTTCGAACCCCTTATGGTGTATTGGCGGTGTTGTTAGGCAGTCGCCATTTTATTTATCATATTTATTACCTAATAGCCAATCAATTGCATTTATCTGTTTCACTCCCTTATGGTTTCCTGTTTCATAATCCATTGTGATGAGCAGTCTTTCGTTAAAATCCGGAATTTTATTAAACGGAGCTAGTTCTCGTTCAAGTGTTTTCGTGTCTTTAACCGTGTATGCTACTTGAATATATTTAGTAAAACCCTCTTTATTCCGGACAACAAAATCGACTTCAAGATTATCTGTTTTTCCTATCCAAATTTGATAATTTCGACGTAATAATTCAAGATATATCACATTTTCCAGTAAATGTCCTGCATCTGTTGTAAGTTCTTTTCCTAGTAATGCATATCGTAAACCTAAATCTACGAGATAGTATTTTTCCTGAGTAGCCAAATGTTGTTTCCCTTTTATGTCGTATCTGTTTACTTTATAAAAAAGATAAGATTCAACAAGTGTATCAATGTATCTTGATACTGTTTTATTATCAATTTTTTTACCGTTTGTAGTAAGAACTCTTGCAATATTTCTTGCTGAAACGTTTGAACCAATACTATCAATTAGAAACTTAACAACTTCGTTATAAGATGTTTCATAATATATTGTGTGCCTTTTCTGTATGTCGTTTTCATAAATGTTGCGAAAAACAGTTTTTAGATATTCGTAAACATAGCTTTCTCCTGATTTAACAAATCCAACAGCTTCAGGAAAACCTCCTGTACGCATATAATTAGCAAAAGCACGGTCGGGATTTGTTGTTTTTCCGGTAAATTCTAAATACTCGGCAAATGAGAATGGTAGAACATTGATTTCATATGCTCTGCCTGTAAGCAGGGTTGCTAATTCGCTTGATAAAAGGTAAGCATTTGAACCTGTAACATATAAATCTATATTTGAATTAACATATAATCC
>WFNC01000119.1 GCA_015488785.1 Flavobacteriales bacterium
ACAATCTACGTCCGATTTAAACCGTTCAGAGAACTCTAAAAGGTTTTGTCCTTTAAAAATATTCATAGTTATTCAAGTTTTATTGACTTAAAGATACAAAATAAATATGTATTTAAGTGACGACCTCTATAAATATTTATTATGAAATTTTTATTTTTACTAATTCTAGGGTTTTTAACTTTAAATGTTTTTTCTCAAGTCAAAACGGATGAGAAAAAAGAATTGACTGACGGATCAACTGTTTATTTGCAATATGTAGACGCTAAAATAACGCCTCCATCTGGCTATCTATTTATGGATGATTATTCGTCTTTTCTGAATCAAAATACACAAACTTCTATTAGCGTTGTTAGGGACAATAAAATGCCTTATCAAGCATTTGTGGATAATATGTTGAAAAGAGATTATTCAGTTGGTAATGCCAAGCTATTATCAAGCGAAAAATTAGAAAAAGGTTATTTGTTTACCTTTTTGTTTACGATTAACGATGCTCCTGTAGAGCGAATCGTTTACGTTACAGGAACAAAAGATTTTTGTTTTTGGTGTACAGCTAACTATAAGCAGTCTGAAAAAGAAAAGCATTACAAAACATTGTTAAAAGCATTAACTTCTATAGAATATTAATTATGAAATATTTACTTATTTTAAGTTTATTGTTTTGTAGTTTTCTCGTTCGTTCACAAACAACAACTTCAACGCAACCAGTAAGCTTTTCGACTGTCAATCAGCCTATGTTTGGTCCTAATCCACTGAACTTAAATTTTCAGATTCCAATCTTTCACGTTCCTTGGAATCAATCTTTTGCTGATGACTATGTTACCTCAACTATTGTTGGTGATTACGGTTTTCAAATCACAGGTGGAACGAGCGGTCATTTTGGAGCTAATTTTTATTCAAGAAATTGGTCTGCAGGGGAAATAGATGTTAATTATCCTGTCAATATAAATTTAACATATCCCGCAACAAATACTTTTGAACGTGGTGAAACGATAACGATAGAAACAAGTTATACCGTTGACCCTTCTGCACAGCTAACAACTCGATTTCCTCAGTCTGGAAATGTAGGACTAGAGTTTGATTTTAGTTTGAGGTTTTACCTTACTCCAATTTTATGTTTTGTTTCTTGTGGACCTGTAGGAGCTTTCGATACTGGAAATCTTTCTACTACTTTAACTATTTTTGATATTTCGGCAAATACATTTACTTACGCCTGCGTTTCTCCTTCTTTAACTTGTACGCAAGGAATATTACCAGCGACTTTGAATGCTCCTTACGGACTTTCAGGTACTTTTGATTTGCCAAATACTCAAACAACCTCAGCCTTAGACGGAGATCAATGTTTAACTGCTTCTGGAGAAGATCAGTATGCAAGATTGCAATTAGAGATTTTTGAGTTAATAGGCGGATTGAATATTCCTTATATTAGTCCCGTCTTGAATAGTTTGTCTGGAGGAGGTTGTGCTAGAGCGCAAGGTTCAACTTATAATATTTGTTTTAATTATACCTTATTTAGTGCTTATTTTGGTGTGAATTTAATTAATAAACAAGATTTTAAATTTTGTCCAGATGTTTATACTTCTATCAAATTTCCTGTTCCTGTTGAATACACAATTACAGAACCCATAAATGGAGGAAGTGTAATCGAAGGGCCTTCTCAAAGTGATTCTATTACAATTAAAGTTGGAAATGATTTACATTTTAAATACCCCTGTAATTATGAGCACATGGATTTAAAACCTTATCACGATATAAACAATACAATGTCTAATCATACTTATGATGAACTTAGCTTCGATTTTACAATGGAGGCTTTTAAAGTTGAAATAAGATTGGATGGGTTTGGGGCAGGAGAAAACAACGAAGATCCTAATAATGTAGATTCTCAAACGTGGACTTATGGACCTTTGTTTCAAAATACAATTCCTTTAGGAACTTTACCTGCGATGGAATGGTTTAATGATTCTTGGGCTTTACCTGGTTTTGTCCCTGTAGATGGAACAGTCTTTCAATTGAATCCTAGAGAATATTCAGCTGTTGCTTCAAGTACTATAAATGTTAAATGTAATGGAGATAATACAGGAGGTTTTACAGCTAATGTAACTAACGGAACGTCTCCTTATACTTTTAATTGGAGTGATGGAACGTCTAATTCTTCGTCTTCAAATAATAATTTAAACGCAGGAAATCATCACGTTGTAATAGAAGATGCAAATGGATGTATGGCTTATGCGAGTTATAATGTTACAGAACCAAATGAGATTTTACAAATTGGTTCGAGTACGATTACACCAGTTAGTTGTAATGGAGCAAATGATGGACGTATTTCTTTAGCTGTTTTTGGAGGGACTCCTCCTTATGCTTATAATTGGAGTTCTGGATCTGGAAATGCTATGATTAGTAATATCGGTGGAGGAACCCAAAGTGTAACAATTACCGACGCAAATGGATGTACTCTAACTCAATCGTTTGAAGTCCCATTGCCCAATCCACTTTCTGCTAATTTTGAAGTAAAAGATGTTAGTTGTTTTGGGGGTGCTGATGGCGTGGTAGAAATCTTACCAACAGGAGGAACCGCTCCATATTCTTATAATTGGAGCAACGGAGACAATACTAAAATTACTGACGATTGGAGTGCAGGATCTTCATCTGTTACAATTACTGATATCAATGGTTGTTCCTCTACAGTCAACTTTACAGTTGGTCAGCCAAGTTCACCTCTTTCTACCTCTGGAAACGTTACAAATGTAAGTTGTTTTGAAGGAAGTGATGGAGCAATAAATGCTTCAACTACTGGTGGAACAGCTCCTTATTCTTATACATGGAGTGATGCAAATTATAACGGAAATGAAAGTTATACCAATCAAGCATTAAATTTATATGCAAGTAATTGGAATGCAACAGTTACCGATGCTAAAGGATGTATTATGCAAACGACTTTCGTTGTTACAGAACCTTCTGCTCCATTATTGGTTAATATTTTACCTTCTAATGTTTCTTGTAAGTTTGATAATGATGGTTTTATTGATTTAACAGTTAGTGGTGGAACGCCTTATTATTCCTATAACTGGAGCAATGGACAAGGAGGGCAAGATGCGGTGAATCTTGTTGCTGGTAATTACTCCATTACCGTTTCTGATGCAAATGGATGTTCTTTTACCGATAATATAGAAATTACAGAACCAACCAATGCACTAGAAGCTCGTTTAGAGAAAAAAGAGGTAACTTGTTTTGGCGATGATAACGGAGAAGCTAAGATTATTCATACAGGAGGTAATCCTCAATATTCATATAGTTGGTCAACAGGAGAAACTACACAAAGAATTACTCTTTTGGATGGAGGGAATTATACCGGAACATTAACCGATGGAAATGGTTGTGTAATTAATTTGCCTTTTACAATTGTAGAAGCTTCTGCACCACTAACGATTACAGGTGCAATTACAAATATAGATTGTAAAGGAAATAATAATGGGGTCATTAATTCTACAATATCAGGAGGAACTTCCCCTTATTTATACGAATGGGTGGATTCTTATTCTGCACATTTATATCAAAATGTTCCTGTAATAGCTAATCTTATTCCTGATATTTATACGTTGGTTGTTTCGGATGCAAATGATTGCCATGAGAATAAACCTTTTCCAGTTACAGAACCCGATTTACCGCTTTCTTATGAAGATACAGTAGGTCATGTTTCTTGTAAGTTTGGTAACGATGGTTTTATTGATTTACTAACTTTTGGAGGAACAGCTCCTTATTCTTATAGCTGGAGCAATGGAGCAACAACCGAAGATATTTCTAATCTAACGGCTGGAATTTATGCTGTTACGATTACTGATAATAATGGATGTACGGTGAGTTTAAGTTATACGATTACAGAACCTTATTCTGTTTTAAAAATAATAGATTTTGAACAATTAAATGTAAAATGTAATGGATGGTCAGATGGATTTGCTAAAGTTGTTGTCTATGGAGGAACACCAGAATATTCTTATTTATGGTCAAATGGAGTTGCAAGCGATACCATTCAGGGAGTATTAGCTGGTACATATCAATGTGTGATTACCGACAGCAAAGGGTGTGTAAAAGATACAACAATTACAATTACAGAACCCGATGAATTAGTCATCACAAGCGAAATAGATAGTGTTAGTTGCTATAAGTTTTCGGATGGGGTAATTACAGCTTCTGTTACAGGTGGAACATTGCCGTATAGAGTTGCTTTTGGAGATTCTTCTTATTCAATGATGACAACTGGTAATAGTTTAGTTAGTGATGGGTTGATTGCAGGAGCTTATTATATCTCTATATTGGATTCTAATCATTGTCAGTTAACTCAGAATATTGAGGTGTTTGAACCTGATACTTTGTTATGGGAAATTACCTCTTATCCCGCTTCTTGTTATGATACTGCCGATGGCGTTGCTGATTTAACAGTAACAGGAGGAACTCCTTTTTATACAATAACTTGGAGCAACGGAGATCTGACTGAGGATTTGTTAAATGCGCACGAGGGAGAATATCAAGTGGTTATTTATGATGTCCATAATTGTACCATTGAAGGAGAAACTTATATTTCTCAGCCCGATTCACTTTATTTTAGAGGCGTAGCTAATGGGACAACTTGTATTGATAATGAAGATGGAACAATCGATATTACCGTGGAAGGAGGACTAGGAGATTACAGTTACTTGTGGTCAAACGAAGAAATTACAAGGAATATATATAACCTCGCTGGAGGAGAATACTTTTTAGAAGTTCAAGACCAAAACGGATGCGTAAGAAGGGATACTTTCTTTATTAACACTTCTACCATTGATTGTATTGATCCTCCAACGGCTTTTACGCCTGACGGAGACGGCTATAACGATACTTGGATTTTAGATAACATTCAGAATTATGAAAAAGCTACAGTTCAAATTTTTAATAAATGGGGAACGCTAATTTTTGAAAGTGGAAGTGAATATACTCCTTGGGATGGAAGTTTTGAAGGGAACGCACTTCCGTCAGCAACTTATTATTATGTTATTGATTTACACAAAGGAGCAGCTCCTTATACTGGACCTGTTACAATTGTAAAGAAAAATTAAAAAATGAATAAATTAAGATTAATAATCCTATTGCTTTTTAGCTATTATAACGCTTTAGCCTGTCCAACGATTACGGTTTCAAGTACTGATGTAAATTGCTATCTAGGAACAAATGGTTCGGCTTCTGCAACGATTTCAGGACCCGATTCTCCTTTTAGTTATTCTTGGTCTAATGGTCAGTCTGGTTCAGTTTCGAGTGGAGGTTCTACTTCTATTTCTAATTTACCTGCTGGTGTTTATACTATTTATGTTGTCGATCAACTTGGATGTACTTCTACACATGTTATTTCGGTAGAAGAGCCTTCGCCATTAACAGGTGTAATCAGTACAACAACCGATGTGAATTGTAATGGAGGGGCTGATGGAACAATTGATTTAACTCCAGTTGGAGGAACTCCTAGTTATTCTTTTAGTTGGAGCAATGGGTCTGGTAGTGAAGATCCAAGTGGACTTTCAGCGGGAACGCATAGTGTTACAATTACAGATGGAAATGGTTGTACTTCCAATTCTATTTCTGCAGTGATAGGAGAACCTGTAATGCCACTAACTTCTACAATTCAGGGAGTTGATGCGATGTGTTTTGGAGGAACAGATGGGGCGGTGGATTTATCTCCCTCTGGAGGAACTTCGCCTTATACTTATAGCTGGAGCAATGGAGCAATAAGCGAAGATTTAACAAATGTTCCAGCAGGAAGTTATAGCGTTACAATTACTGATAATAATGGTTGTACTACAACGAATAATGCAACGGTCAGCGAACCAACTCAGATTCAATCTACGATTAGTAGTGTTGATGTGTTGTGTTTTGGAGGTTCTGATGGAGATATTGACTTGTCAGTAAGTGGAGGAACTCCTGGTTATGCTTATCATTGGGCAAATTCAAGTTCTATTCTTGTTGGAACGACTGAAGATTTAGTCAATTATCCATCGAGTACCTATTTTGTTACGGTTACTGATGCTAACGGGTGTACGCATACAAATAATGCTACAATTAACGAGCCACCATTACTCACTACTTTTTTAATTCCGACACATATAAAATGTTTTGGAGATAATACTGGAGCTATTCAAAATATGGTGAACGGAGGAACGCTACCATATTCTTACAATTGGAGTAGTGGAGCTTCTTCTCAGCATTTAGTGTCTCAATTTGCAGGAACTTATTCGGTTACAATTACCGATGCTCATGGGTGTACGGTTTCGGATCAAACGACTTTGACAGAACCAGATGCTCCTCTAGTCACAACTTACGATGTGACGAATGTGACTTGTTTTGGTTTTCTAAATGGGTTGATTGATTATAATGTTACCGGTGGAACAATTCCTTATAATTTTGATTGGAATAATGGGCAATATATAACCGAAGATTTAGATTATATTCCAGCAGGTGTTTACACGGTTCAAGTTACTGACGAGAATAATTGTACGATTTCAAATACAATTACAGTTACCGAACCAGCAGCTTTAGTTTCGAATACTGTAGCTACCAATGTTTTGTGTTTTGCCGATACAAACGGAATGATAGACTTAACAGTTACAGGAGGAACATTACCTTACGAATATCAATGGGGGAATACAAGTTCGGTTCTAATCGATACAAACCAAGATATGGTTAATTACCCTGCAAATACTTATTATGTGAAAATAATAGATAGTTTAGGTTGTATATTGTTTGACGAAGATTCGATTACCCAGCCAGACGAACTTCTTTCTGAATTAATTCCAACTCATGTTTTGTGTTATGGCGATTTTACGGGCGAGATTGCTACAACGATTACAGGAGGGGTAACGCCTTACGTTTTTGATTGGAATAATAATGCTTATACAACTGAAGATTTACAGAATTTACCCTATGGAGGATACGGTTTAACACTGACTGATGCCAACGCTTGTGTTTTAAATGATACAACTTATTTAGAACAGCCTATGGAGCCATTATACGCATTTTATGACATTATAATTCCTTCTTGTTTTAGTTATAGTGATGGACAAGTTTCTTATACGGTAGAAGGAGGGACGGCTCCATATAATTACCTATGGAATAGAGGAGATACCGTTTTGACTTTGTTTGATGTGGCGGCAGGAGAATTGATCTGCGTGACAACCGATGCTCATAATTGTATTTTAAAAGATACGGTTAATGTAGGAGAACCTGATCAGTTAATGATCGATTCAGTTGTAACAGATGTAACTTGTTTTGAGTTACTAGATGGAGAAATAGATGTAACAGTTACTGGAGGAACGATGGGGTATGACTATTCGTGGACAAATTCTGATTATGAATTGAGTGTTAATACAGAAGATTTAATTGGGTACCCTGCGGATACTTATATTGTACAGGTTATAGATTCTAATGCTTGTGAGGCTTATCGTACAATTGTAATTAGCGAACCTCCTCTTTTAGAAGGTTATACAAATGTAGATGATGTAACTTGTTATGGAGATAATGATGGTAGCGTTGACGCAATTATTACAGGGGGAAATATTGGAGGATATACCTATAATTGGAACAATGGAGCATCAACTAGCCTTATCGAAAATCTTTCGCCAGGTTTGTACGAAACAGATGTTGTAGATACCAAAGGATGTGTAGTTTATGTCAGAGGATTTGTACATGAACCAGACCCAATCGTAATTGAGCATCTAGTTTATCCGTTATCTTGTAGAGATATAGCTGACGCTTCTATTGAAACGAATCCGATAGGAGGGAACGGAGGTTTTACTTTTTCGTGGGATTATGAAAATGAGACAGACGCAGATATTTATAATCTTCATAGTGGTAATTATACCGTTACAGTTGTCGATATCTTGAATTGTACCAAAGATTCAATTATTGTAGTTCCTGTTAATGAAAAACTTTGTTTAACACCTCCAACGGCTTTTACACCAGATGGCGATGGTTATAATGATATTTGGTTTTTAGAAAATATAGAGCTTTATCCAACGTGTGAAGTTATTGTTTACAATAAATGGGGAAGAAAATTATTTGAATCAACTGGTTATACGGCACCTTGGGATGGGAATTTTAAAGGACAACCTCTCCCCCCCGATACTTATTATTATTCAATAAAAATAATTGATGATGCCGTTTATACAGGAGTAGTTACCATAGTAAGATAAATATGAAGAATAGATACATTATAATACTAATTTTAACTTTTATTTCTCTAGTAGGAATGGGGCAACAAATGGCTTTGCAAAGTCAGTACATGGTAAATAAATTTACTATAAATCCTGCTTTTGCAGGAACGCAAAAAGGAATTCCAATTCACTTAGGGGTAAGAAGGCAATGGTCAGCAATTAAGGAAGCGCCAGTAACACAATACCTCTCTGCAAATTTAGCTTTGGGTGGTGGATTAGGAGCAGGAGCAACACTTTACAACGAAGTTTCAGGTCCAACAAGAAGAACAGGTTTAGGGCTTTCGGCTGCTTATCAATTTTCTTTGGCAAAATCTGGAGACAATGATCATCAACTTTCTTTAGGTTTATCAGGTATCTTGAGTCAGCACGTATTGGACAAGAAAAAACTAGAAACTTATTTGCCTGACGACCCTACTATAATAGCAGCTTATGACAATCAATTGTTGCCAGATGTGAATTTTGGAGCTTATTATCACAATTCAGATAAATATTTTTTAGCCCTTTCGGTAATGAATTTAATTCAAACAAAAACAGATATAAACAATATTACCAATAAAGTAAAAAACAATTTTGTGAGAAATTACTATTTAATGGCGGCATATAATGTTGAGGTAAACAAAGATTTTATCGTTCAGCCAAACGTGATGGTGCAAGCAATAGAAGCGTTGCCAATGCAAGTCGATATAAATACAAGACTATTGCTACAAGGAAAATATTGGGTAGGATTGTCTTATCGTTTACAAGATGCAATAGTGGGAATGTTTGGAATGAAATTCAATAGCTTAGAGTTTAGTTACTCTTACGACATGACCATGTCCAATATTAAAACGTACAGTAATGGCTCTCATGAAATTCATTTAATCTATCGTTTAGAAAAACAGAACGGCTTAAAAAGTAGAAAGAGTGGAAATAATTTCTTTTAGAATTTCTATTTAAAAAAAAACCTCTACAACTCAATCTCAAAAACAGTACCGCTAGGATTATTATCCATAATTTTAATCTTACCTTTGTGAAGTTTTATAATCTTAGAAACCAAATACAATCCAATACCTGTACCTTTGGTATTTCTAGTTTCTTCGTTTCCAGAGCGGTAAAAAAGTTTAAATACACGCTCCTTTTCTTTCGAATCAATTCCTATTCCTGAATCTTCGATACGAATAATTGTTTTTCCATTTTTTTGATATCCTTTCCAATTAATTGGCGCTTTCGAATCGGAATATTTTACCGCATTTGATTGGAGATTTTGAATAACCGATAGAAAATAAAACGTATCGATATCAATATTTATAGAAGCCTTTATGTCAAATGAAACAGGATTGTCGCCAACCATATTCAAAACAACTTGTTCTATAAAAGCTTTTAGATTAACATTTGTGAGTCTTATTTTTACAGCTGATTCATCAATTTTGGTGACCAAAAGGATGTCTTCAACAAGCTTCTGCAAACGGTTTTGGTCGGCATAAACTTTACGTAAAATCTCTTTTTCTTTTTCTTTAGGTAAATCTCTTTTTATCAACGTTTCGATAAATAATTTAGAAGAAGCAATTGGTGTTTTTAACTCGTGAGTAACCGACATGTTAAAGTTCTTTTTCTCATGAACCAAAGCCAGTTCTTTCAATATAGATCTTCTAATAAAATATAAACCTACAAAAAGCAAAACAATAAAAACGGCAGCTTCGCCAGCAATCATCATTGTTTTTTTATAAATAATAGCTGCGTCGTGATGAACGATTTTGTTTAATTCTATAATGTTGTAAGCCCACCAAATCAGTTGCAAGATTACATATCCAAATAGAATAAAGAGGATTAATAAAGATTTGTTTGACTCTTGTTTGATAAGCTGTATGATTAAAATTCTAAAACCTCTATCTTATTTCTAAACAATTGAATTTTCCCTTCTTTTTCCAACTTTTTTAAGAGTCTAGAAATTACAACTCTAGAAGTATTTAAGTTATAGGCAATTTCTTGATGTGTGTTAGCAATAGTCGTAGAACCAATTAATTTTACTTTATCGGTTAAAAACTTATAAAGTCTTTCATCCATTCTCATAAATGCTAACGTGTCTATTGTTTGTAGCATTTCTTCCAATCTCATATTGTAACTTTCAAATACAAAGTTTTTCCAAGTTTGATATTTACAAAGCCACTCTTCCATTTTATGAACGGGAATCAAAATAATTTCGGCATCCTCTACCACAACAGCTTTAATCTCACTTTTCTTATTTCCCATACAGCAGGTTAGCGAAAAAGCACAAGTATCTCCTCGTTCTATAAAATAAAGTAACAATTCGCCTTCATCTGCATCTTCACGAACAATTTTTATTGATCCTTCCAACAATAAAGGCATATTTTTGATGTAACTACCATATTCCATCAATTTCTCTCCTCGCTTCATGCATTGGTGAAAACCAACTTCTGCAATTTCTTCTATAAGCGCTTCTTCGAAAAGAAAACCGTAATTATCCTTTAGTTTGTTTAGTATCATTTTTGCTCTTTTTTTCTAATTGAGCATAATCTTCATCGTAGCTGAAAAATATATTTGCCCAAATAATTTTAGATAAGGCATAAATATACGGACCTAAAACTATTAACGATGCAAAAAGTAAAGAAATTAATAATATTGGATGGAATTCGGGGTAAAAAATATACAAAGCAACAGTTATCGCAATAAAAAGAGCGACACCTAATCCGTAAGAAACAAACATTCCTCCATAATAAAACCCCAGTTCAGGTGAATACTTTAAGTCACAATGAGAACATTTTTCCTTAATATCTCCAGCGTGTTTTAGGTGGTATGGGTTTCGGTCTTCAAAAAACTCTCCCTGATGACAGCGAGGGCATTTAAAATTAAATATACTGTATAAATGATCTTTCATTAGCCTGAATTTATTTTAAACGAATACAAAAATAGTAATTTTTATTCAATTACACTTACACTTAGTTTGTTGAGGTAATTATTTTAAAAAAACTTAAGTTGAGTATTAAATAGGGTTTACTGAAAAAGTCTAAAAAGTATATCATATGAGGCGACAAAACGAAGCTGTATGCATATACTGCGAGTTGCAGGCAACGAAATAGGATATGTTTTTTAGGGAAACGACTATTCAACTGCACTAAAATTCTTAGTATAATAAAGAAAAACTTGCGTTTTAAAGTCTAAAAAGCTACTAAAACAGCAGTACTACTGATTTTGAGTGTTTTTCAGTGAACCCTAAATAACAAAGTATAGTTAATTCTTTTAAACTTTTATTGTTTGTTCCTAATTTTGATTTATTATCTTTGAGTTTATTATAAAAATTTTATGGCAAATATAACATCGTTAGAATATAATACCGAGCGTAATTTAATGTCGATTCCAGAATACGGAAGAAACGTTCAAAATATGATTAATCATTGTTTAACACTAACAGATAAAGAAGAAAGAAACAACTGTGCTAAAGCAATTATTATTGTAATGGGACAAGTTACACCTCAATTGAGAGATGTTGAAGATTACGAACACCGTCTTTGGGATCATTTATTTATTATGTCTAATTTCCAATTAGATGTAGATTCACCTTTTCCAAAACCTTCAGCAGATTTTTTCGAAAAAAAGCCAAATCAGATTCCTTACCCACAACGTAAAATAAAAAATGGGCATTATGGAATTATAATGGAAGATTTAATCACAGCTGCGGTAAAATTACCTGAAGGCGAAGAAAAATTATTCTTAGTAAAAAGAATCGCCAACTTACTCAAAACTTCTTTCCTACTATGGAATAGAAACACGGTAAATAATGAAGTTATTGTGAAGCATTTGGAGCAATATTCAAATGGTAAGCTAACAATAAGTGTAGATGAGTTAACTGATACTAAAGAGATATTGAGTCATTTTAAAGTAAATTATAACAAAAGCTCTTCTGCTATATCGGGAAATACGAGAAGCAACAATAAGAGATCAAATTATAAGAAAAATAACAATCATAGAAATAATTACCGAAAGAAGTAAATTAGATTAATTATGGGAACTTTTGAAATAAGAGGAGGAAATAAATTGAAAGGTGAAATTACGCCTCAGGGAGCAAAAAATGAAGCTTTACAAGTTTTAAACGCTGTACTACTTACACCAGAAAAAGTAATAATAAGCAATCTACCCGATATTATAGATGTCAATAAACTAATAAATTTGCTACAAGCACTTGGTGTTAAAGTAGAAAAATTAGACAAGGGGAAATACAGCTTTCAAGCCGACGAAGTTGACGTAGATTATATGTTGACCGAAGAATTTAAAGAAAAAGGAGGAGGTTTAAGAGGTTCTATTATGATTGTTGGTCCTCTATTGGGTCGATTTGGTAAAGGATATATTCCAAAACCTGGTGGAGACAAAATAGGACGTAGAAGATTAGATACACACTTTCTTGGTTTTCAAAAACTAGGAGCCGATTTTAATTACGATAGAGAAACTCATTTTTATAAAGTAGATGGAACAAAACTAAAGGGATGTTACATGCTTTTGGATGAAGCATCTGTTACAGGAACAGCTAACATCGTTATGACAGCCGTTTTAGCTGAAGGAACAACAACTATTTATAACGCCGCTTGCGAACCGTATTTACAACAATTGTGTAAAATGCTTAACAGCATGGGAGCAAAGATTAAAGGAGTAGGTTCAAACTTACTAACCATTGAAGGAGTTAAAGAACTTAAAGGTTGCGAACATCGCGTTCTTCCAGATATGATAGAAATAGGTAGTTTCATCGGTTTGGCTGCAATGACTCAATCGGAAATTACCATAAAAGATGTTTCTTACGACAATTTAGGTCAAATCCCAAGTGTATTTAGACGCTTAGGAATAAAACTCGAACGTAGAGGAGACGATATTTACATTCCTTCACAAGAACATTACGAAATAGACTCCTTTATAGATGGTTCTATTATGACGATTTCTGATGCTCCTTGGCCAGGTTTTACACCCGATTTATTGAGTATCATTTTGGTCGTAGCCACACAAGCAAAAGGAAGTGTATTGGTACATCAAAAAATGTTTGAAAGTCGCCTGTTCTTTACCGATAAATTAATCGAAATGGGAGCTAAAATTATTCTTTGCGATCCACATAGAGCAAGCGTAATTGGAATGGATAGAACATCAGCTCTAAAAGGAATTACAATGACTTCGCCAGACATTAGAGCAGGTGTTTCGTTGTTAATCGCTGCATTGTCGGCAGACGGAGTCAGTACCATCAAAAACATTGAACAAATTGATAGAGGGTACGAAAATATAGAATTGAGGTTAAATAATTTAGGAGCCGATATTAGAAGAGTATAATTGGTATAGTAATTGCTTCTATCAAAGAAATTAAAATAAATAAAAACAACAGATGAAAAAAATAGGAATAATAGCATTTTTGACGCTCGTTACACTTAGTAGTTTTGCTTGGCCTTGGCCATTTGGAAATAAAGTAAAAACCGAAAAAGCAACAGTTAAAATTGGTCTAAATATCGGAGATCAAGCACCAGAGCTAGCTTATGAAGATCCAAACGGAAAAATTATAAAACTGTCTAGCTTAAGAGGAAAAATTGTTTTAATCGATTTTTGGGCATCATGGTGTGGACCATGTAGAAGAGAAAATCCAAACGTTGTAAAAGCATACCACAGATACAACAAAGCAAAATTTAAAAACGCAAAAGGATTCGACATCTACAACGTATCACTAGACCGTAACAAAGCGAGCTGGAAAAAAGCCATAGAACAAGACGGATTAGTTTGGAAAAACCACGTGTCAGATTTATTGTTTTGGAACAGTGCAGCAGCAAAAACGTATAAAGTAAATTCAGTACCAATGAATTACCTGATCGATGCCGACGGAATCATAATCGGGAAAAATCTAAGAGGAGATAACTTATACATCGCCTTAGACAAGTTATTAAAATAAAAAGAATCTAATTTTAGAGTAAAATGGAGAGCAATTAATTTTGTTTCTCCATTTTTTTTGGGCGATCGAGCGGGCTATCCGCACTCGCTTTTTTTATTTTTTAAAAGAAAAAATAAAAAAGAGCTCAAACAATTGCTCCTATCCCTATCGCAAAACAGCAAGAATCTTTAGGGTTCACAGAAAAGTCTAAAAAGCATATTTTATGAGGCTACAAAACGAAGCTGTATGCATATACTACGAGTTGCAGGCAACGAAATAGGGTGTAATTTTTAGGTTGACGACTATTCAACTGCACTAAAATTCTTAGTCTAATAGAAAACCTGGCATTTTAAAGTCTAAAAAGACTACTAAAACAGCAGTACTACCGATTTCGAGTATTTTTCAGTGAACCCTAGTTAGCGTTTTTTTAGTATTGAGGAGGTTAAGTTAAGGAGAGGTTGGGAGTAAGGTTTCGAGGTGTTGTTTATTAAAAGAGCATAAAACCTCATAGTAGGTTGTCTTGTAAGAAAAAAGAATAAAACAACTTTTACTATTCTTTAAGACAAAGTTTTTCAATACAAAAAAGTCATTTAGCTTTAAAGAAAACAAAATACCCTTGCATAAAAAAAGCCTATCAATTTAATTGATAGGCTTTTTCTTAAAAAAAATATTAATGTAGATTAAACTACTTTCACATCTATTGCGTTTAATCCTTTTCTTCCTTCTTTTAATTCGAATTCTACTTCGTCTCCTTCTTTAACTTCGTCAATTAATCCCGAAACGTGAACAAAATGTTCTTTGTTTGAATCGTCCTCTACAATGAAACCAAATCCTTTAGTTTCATTGAAAAATTTTACTGTACCTTTCATGTTGTTTTTTAATAAATTATGATACAAATGTAATGTATTTATTTTAATACCAATTATTTATTCTAATTTTATTTTAAAAAATGTTGTGTTTTTTTTGCGTTAGGGATAGAAGCGATAGCTTTTTAGTTTCAAAAAATTAGTTAAACCTAGCTAAAAAGAGCGCGTTTATAAGCTCCTTTTTAGCTAAGTTTAACTTTTTTTAAAACTAAAAACTACAAGCAGATAGCCCGTTTAAACGCCCAAATCAAGATCTGCTTTATTCGGCATAAATTCTTAAACAGTTACTTTTAAGCTTAATTCTTTCAACTGAGTTTCATCTACAGGAGAGGGAGCGTCAATCATGACATCTCTACCACTGTTGTTTTTAGGGAAAGCAATAAAATCTCTAATTGAGTCAGTTCCTCCAAAAATAGAACAAATACGATCAAAACCAAAAGCTAGTCCTCCGTGTGGTGGCGCTCCGTATTCAAAGGCATTCATCAAAAATCCAAATTGAGCCTCAGCTTCTTCTTTCGTAAAACCTAATAAGTCAAACATTCTAGCTTGCACAGCTCTATCGTGTATTCTTATCGAACCACCACCAACTTCAACGCCGTTAATCGCCAAATCATAAGCATTAGCTCTTACTTTTCCAGGGTCAGAATCAATCATTTCCATATCCTCGGGTTTTGGAGCGGTAAACGGATGGTGCATCGCATGGAAACGTTCTGTTTCTTCGTCCCATTCCAATAAAGGAAAATCTAAAACCCAAAGCGGTTTAAAAACTTGAGGGTCTCTCAATCCTAGCTCAGTTCCCATGTGAAGTCTCAAATCGTTCATCTGACTTCTAACTTTATCAGTAGCTCCACTCAAAACTAAAATTAAATCTCCAGCTTTAGCATTACATTTAGTCGCCCATTTCGCCAATTCTTCTTGGTTGTAAAACTTATCGACCGAAGATTTATAACTTCCGTCTTCATTACATTTTACATAAATCATTCCCTTAGCTCCAACCTGTGGTCTTTGTACCCATTTGGTTAGCTTATCCAATTGTTTTCGAGAGTATCCAGCACAACCCTCAGCAGTTATTCCCAATATCAATTCTGCATCATCAAATATTGCAAAACCTTTGTCTTTTACAATGTCATTCAATTCGTTGAATTTCATATCAAAACGAATGTCGGGTTTGTCCGATCCATATATTTCCATACATTTATCATAGGTCATTCGAGGAAACGCTTCAGGAAATTCTAATCCTTTAACATGGCTAAACAAATGTTTAATCAATCCCTCAAAAGTCTGAATAATGTCTTCTTGCTCAACAAAAGCCATTTCACAATCAATTTGTGTAAACTCTGGTTGGCGGTCAGCTCTCAAATCTTCGTCTCTAAAACATTTTACAATTTGGTAATAGCGATCATATCCACTTACCATCAACAATTGTTTAAACGTCTGTGGCGATTGTGGTAAAGCATAAAATTCCCCCTCGTTCATTCTACTTGGAACCACAAAATCTCTAGCACCTTCTGGCGTCGATTTGATCAAATATGGAGTCTCTATTTCTATAAACTCTAACGAATCTAAATACTTTCGAGTTTCTAAACCAATTTTATTTCTAAGAATTAAATTGTTTTTCAACGGATTTCTTCTCAAATCCAAAAAACGGTATTTCATTCTTAGCTCATCACCTCCATCTGTATCGTCTTCAATCGTAAAAGGCGGTAGTTTGGCTTCTTTCAATACCGTTAAATCCGTAATCGTAATTTCAATTTCTCCTGTAGGATTATTTTTGTTTTTACTCTCACGCTCAATCACTTTACCCGTGGCTTGTATTACGTATTCACGTCCCAAAGTTCTTGCTTTTTTGCATAACTCAGCGTTGGTTTCCATGTTGAAAACCAATTGTGTAATTCCGTATCGGTCTCTTATATCTACAAAGGTTAATCCACCTAAGTCTCTCGATTTTTGAACCCATCCACAAAGTGTTACCTCTTCGTTTACGTTTTCTATTCTTAATTCTCCGTTTTTATGTGATCTATACATTTTGTCTAATGTTGTATTACGTGTTTTTTTTATATCAATAATTCAAAGGTACTGTTTCTTCTAAATTTTTAAAACTTTTTTTAGAAAACAGCAAAACTATTCTTTACAATCATCGTGTTTGCATTTTTTAGGAACAGGATCATACCCCGATTTTCCCCAAGGATGACAAGTCGAAAGTCGCTTCATTCCCAACCAAATTCCCTTGAAAGGCCCCCATATTTTTACCGCCTCTATTGTATAACTTGAACAAGTTGGTTCATGCCTACAAGTCGGAGGAAACAACGGAGAAATAAGCAATTGATAAAGCCTAATAGGAAGCAAAACGATATAACTAAGAATTGATTTCATTTGTAAACTGCAAGGTAGCTATAAAAATTAATTATTTGGGCGTTCGAGCGGGCTATCCACTATATATTTTTTGTTGAAAAAACAAAAAAGGATACCGTTTCAACTGAGCGATAGCGACTTCACGAATACACATTTATAAAATAAAAATAAAAGAGTAATCCCTAACGCTTTTTCTATTTTAATGAAATAGATTACACTAATGAAGTAAAATCGATTAAGTAGGGTTCGCTGAAAAACACTCGAAATCAGTAGTACAGCTGTTTTAGTAGGTTTTTAGACTTTTTTAGTGAACCCTAAGTATAATGATTAAAATATAAAAAAAATCGAAGTCACTATCTCAAAGTTTCCGCTTCAAAACCCACATCATCAAAACGCATTTTAACCACGCTATAGGCATTAGATGATGTCAAATCTTCTCATTCTTAAAAAAATATCGTATTTTTGCCAATTCACAAGGAGTTATTATATGAATAAAATAAAGAAAATCTACCTAATACCCGGTTTAGCAACCGACGGAACAGCTTATAAAGGATTAGTTTCTCATTTGAATATTCCTTGCGAGGTAATAGAATTCAAAGAATTAGACAACAATGAGTCGCTTAATCATTATGCCGAGAAAATGAGTCAAGAAATTGATGATTCTGAACCATTTGCATTAATAGGAACATCTTTTGGCGGGCTTTTAGCAACAGAGATTGCAAAATTTAAACATCCAGAACGACTAATCTTAATCTCTTCAGCTAAAAGTAGAGAAGAATTAAATCCAATTATGAAAATAAAAGGAGGTAGTTTTTTTGTTTCTATGGTTCCCGATGCGATTATGAAACAAATTGTTACCAAAGGTTTTCATTTAACTTCAATGGTTCGACAATCATTTAAGAAAATTTACAATGACGAAACAAAAGCAATGGTTGCCAAAAGTCATGGCAGTTTCGATAAGTGGATTATGCAACAAATCAATAACTGGGATAGCGATTTCGAACACCAAAGTATTCTACATATTCACGGTGATGCTGATATTGTTTTTCCAATTAAATACATTGGAGATTGTTATGTCATAAAAGGAGGAACGCATGCCATGTTAATTAACCGATCAACAGAAATAGCAAAAGTTATTTCTAATTTTCTTCATTTACCAATAATAGAAAATTAAATGCTAAAAACCATTGGCTTAAAATACCGTTACAACGATGAAGTTCAACTTTCTTTTCCTCCAATGGAATTTAAACAAGGAAGTCAAGCTTTAATTTTGGGGCAAAGCGGTTGCGGAAAAACAACATTATTACATTTACTTTCGGGTTTGTTAAAACCTACAAGCGGTTCCGTTTTAATAGGGGGAACGAACTTGAGTCAACTTTCTGGTTCAAAATTAGATTATTTTAGAGGTCAAGAAATCGGAATCGTTTTTCAAACACCTCATTTTATAGATGCACTTTCTGTAAAAGAGAACTTGTTTTTAGCACAAACATTAGCAGGTAATAAAAAAAACTTAGAACAAATTGGTCAAGTTTTAGAAGATTTAGGAATTCTCGATAAATTAAATTCGAATACAAAAGAACTAAGTCAAGGACAAAAACAAAGAGTTAGTATCGCTAGAGCATTAATCAATTCTCCAAAACTAATTCTTGCCGACGAACCAACTTCTGCCCTCGATGATGAGAATTGTACTTCGGTTGTTAATTTATTGAAAACGCAAGCCAAAAAACAGAACGCAACATTACTAATCGTTACACACGACAATCGTTTATCCAATTCATTTGATTTAAAAGTACAGCTATGAATGTTTTAAAAATTAGTTGGAAAAATATAATCTATAGACCGTTGTCTAGTGGTTTGTCGCTAATGCTTTTAGCTGCAGGAATTACAATTATATTAATCACCTTGCTTACTTCTCACCAAATAAATGAGAAATTTAAAAACAATGCAGGAGGAGTCGATTTAGTTATAGCAGGAGAAGGAAGCCGTTTGCAATCGGTCTTGTGT
>WFNC01000120.1 GCA_015488785.1 Flavobacteriales bacterium
GCACAAAAAGGCTTAGTAATATGCTTATGTAATTTTTCATTTAGGTTGTTTTTGTACTTTAAAGCTTATTTTCTTTTTTTAGAATATTTTACTTTCGACTTAATGAGTTTATTTTTAACTTAATGCTTTCCATATTTTTCTGCAAAACTAACAAAATAACTTTTTAGTAGATAAAAAAGAAATCGAAACTTATTAACAAAGCAATAAAATAAACCAGATAGGAGAGTGGTGTTTTTGTATTAGGACTTGCATATTGTTTTAGTTTTTACGAATAGTGAATGTTCTAATTTCATAAAAAAATGTAACAATTAAACTCACTGAAGAGTTTAGTAACTAAAACGCAAAAAAAAGGCACTTTTTCAAGTGTCTCTTAGTTTCTTGATAATGGTTTTATTTTTCTTGGTATTGGGAGAAATTCCGAACCCTTTAATAAATCTATCTATGTGTAAAAGGTTTGAATAATAGGTTTGAATAATAGGTTTTTACGTCTCGCATAGAAAACGTTAATCTGTTTTCTTTTTTTAGAGGAGTCCAATGCGTTATTTTAGCAATATTTACTGCAGTAAGTGCTAAATTGAAATGCATATTTAACTTTTCTTCACTTCTTGCTTGACAATGATTTAATGATGTATTTTGTTTTGCGTCACGATATAAAAACTCTATTTGAAATCTTGAGCTATAATACTCTAAAATAATTTTAGCACTTAAACTTAAGTCAGTTGAAAAATAGCTTTTATGTGTCCATTTACCTTTTTTTTGAGTGTAAACAATGACAAGATTAATCCACTTTTTTAAAGATTTAGAATATAGTTTGGCTTGATATATTTTCTCTTTTTCTCCCTTTTCTATTTCTTTAAAATGAGTTAAGTTAATATTTTTATAGTCAACCTTACCATCGAATTGTTTAGGTCTTCCTCTCCCTTCTTTCTGTATTCCTGTAAATTGATACTGAAGGTGAGCATCTTTTCTTAATCTAGAAATTATTTCAAATTGCTGATTACAAATTGCGGTAACAAAAGGTTCTTTTGAAAAATATGCGTCAACTAAAATATACTTTGATAATTTAGCCAAAGCATCTTTGTGCCCTAATATCGAATTAGCGTGTCCTACTTTTATCTTGTTTGGTTTGAATAGCCTCCAAATGAAAGGCACTATGGTTTGCTATATCTACTACAGCCAATCCTCCTATTTTTAATCCCCATTTTGAAACATTAGAAACTCCAGACCAATACCATCCAACCTGAGCTGTTTTCTTTCCTGACTTACTAATGTAACAAGGGGCAAAAGCTATAGACAAGGTTGAACTACAGTTTGATTGTACTAAAATTCGATTGAACTCCATAAAGTTTAATTTATTAGAGAATTGTTTTCGAAAATATTGCTCTCCATACTTTGAATAACGTGATAACTGTAAAAAATTAATTCTCCCTATTATACCTAAAAACAAACCCAAGGTGAGGACTATAAATTTAGATTGACTTTTATTAACGTTTTGCATTTGGTTTAATGCCTTATTTATGTGAACTTTGTGACTGGTTAATCCTGCGATAATCTTCATTAGAAATACTTTGTAAAAATATCTAAATATATTGATTATCAATGAATTAACCTAATTTTAATTACTTTAAATAACTAACAATCAGTTGTTTAAGTAAAAAAGTAACGAACTATTGTCAATAGATAAAAGATATGAATATATCCATAATTATAATTCTGTTGAGTTTCTAGCATTGAAACGCATATTAATTTACATCCTTGAAAACAAGAAGTAAAATAACCTTTTTTAAAATAACAATCATGAAATTCAGTATTTTTTTAGTAATAAGCCTTTTGGTCACAATTAATTTTTATAGTCAAGATTCGTATAGTGGGATTTCTGTAAAATCAGGAGTCATAAAGTATAGGTACAACTTTAATAATATGTCTGAAATTCAGGGGTATAATACTGTATTAGAAAATAAAATAAATTATAATTATGGTGCTGATTTTACTTATTTATCGCATGCTTTTTCTTTAAAGGGAGGGGTGATTCTTACAGGAAAAGATTTTATACAAAAATATCAAAAAGTGGGTTATTATAGCCAAAGCGCTACTATGACTAAACCTATTCAAACAACACTTCATGCAAAATATTTAAATGCAGATTTATCTTTAGGCTTTATGTTTGTTGATAAAGTTAAGTGGAATGTTGCGGCGTATATGTCATATATGTTTGGTGTCCGTTTGGTAACAGAGGAAGAAACGGTTTATGACGAATTGTCTAATAATCCAATCCCTTCTCAATTAATAAAAGATAGATTAAATGATAAAATTGGAGCTTACGCATTGTCTGTAGATATTAATTATTATCTTTTTCCAAAAATAGGAATTGTATTGAGTCCATTTATTATTAAAGAATCTAAACCCATTGATCCTATATTAATACTTGATACAAAGTTTACTTTTGGAGCTAACTTAGGAGTTAGATATTATTTTGATAGTTAATTTTTAGTTAAAAGTGACTGGTTTACTGTTAGAGTTCCTTCTACGAAACTTCGTTGTAATGGTATATTTCATGTAAAATCTTCAACCCCCTAAATCCGTTTGACTGTTATTTGTAGAATAACTAAAAAAAGTCTATTTTTGTACGTGTTCTAAATCCAATATGGTTTAGACTCATACTACATGAATATTGAAATGTAATAATACAATTGTTTATTTGTTACATCTCATTATTTAATTGGTGTAAAATTCGTTTTTTAATTCGAGTACAAATAGAATAAATTTATAAAATACAAAATAATGGCAAACGTTGATGTTTTACTTCCAAAAATGGGAGAAAGTGTTGCAGAAGCAACGATTACGACATGGTTAAAAGAAGTAGGAGATACAATAGAAGAGGATGAGCCAATTGTAGAAATCGCAACCGATAAAGTTGATTCAGAAGTTCCTGCACCTTGTTCAGGAATTTTAGTTGAACGAAAATATGAAGAGGGCGATGTAGTACAAGTAGGTGCTATTTTTGCAATTATTGGAGCAGAAGGTGCTGAAGTTGTTGTTTCTACTCCAGCTCCAGCTGTTGAAACTGTTTCATCTTCAGTTCAAGAAGAGTTATTAGCACCAATAGCTAGTAATAGTGAGATTTCTAAAAACGGAAGCAACGGACAGTTTTTCTCCCCATTAGTCAGAAGCATTGCTGAAAAAGAAAGCGTTAGTATGGCTGAACTAGAAAATATTTCTGGAACAGGTCAAGACAATAGAGTAACTAAAAAAGATATTTTAAGTTATTTAGAAAATCGTAAGTCAGCTCCAGTTCAAAAAGTAGTAGCACCAATTCAAAGTACTCCATCTAAGCCTGTAAAAAAAGCTACACCAGAAGCTAAGAAATATTCAGTATCAGTAGGTCCAAACGATGAAGTCATTGAAATGGATCGTATGCGAAAATTAATCGCAAACCACATGGTTGAATCTGTACAGACTGCTCCTCACGTAACTTCTTATGTAGAAGCAGATGTTACAAATATTGTAATGTGGAGAAACAAAACAAAGGA
>WFNC01000121.1 GCA_015488785.1 Flavobacteriales bacterium
AATAATTATTACGGAAACAATAGTAATTCAGATTCGTACGTAAATCAAGGTTCATCGCACAGAGGGAGAGGAGTAAATGGAACTTCTGGTTATGGTTCTTCATTTAGTGGACGATATAATTCGAGTACTGCTACACCCAATGGTAATAGTTCTAGTGGAAATAATTATGCACACGTAGTTCCTACAAAATCGATTAAAAAGCCTGTTAGCACAACTGTAGAATCAGTTTCAGATAAACCTTCAAAAACGGAGTACAGACCAACTTATAACAATTCTGTTTCTTCTATTGGAAGAGGTCAAAATTTTAAAAGAGCGAATCCATCTACAGGGAATTATAGAACAACAAGTAGCGTTAATACGAATTCCGCTTGGAAAAAACCTGCCAGTAGAAATTACAGTAGAACAAATTCTTCATCCGCTAGAACAAGTACTGCAACAAGACCAAGTTCTACAACAAGACCTTATTCATCTTCTTCAAGTAGTAGAACAAATTCGTACAGAGGTAGTTCTAGAACATCTTCACCATCGAGATCAACTTATTCTGCTCCTTCGAGAAGTAGTTCTTATTCTCGTTCAAGTGGGGCTTCAAGAAGTTCAGGATCTTCATCTAGAAGTTCTAGCTCGTCTTCAAGAAGTTCAAGTTCTTCAACTAGAAGTTCGGGTGGTAGAAGATAGTTTTCTAAAATTTTTAAAAAAGTAATAAAGATGAATAAATTAATAATAATTGGTTTGTTTTTGGGAATAGCGATGCCTTATTTCTCCCAAAACGAAGAAGATGCTTTACGCTATTCTAACCTCGATTTGCAAGGCTCTGCACGTTACGCAAGTATGGGAGGCGCTTTTGGAGCACTGGGTACAGATGTGTCTGTTTTAGCTGTTAATCCTGCTGGGATGGCACGTGTAAAATCCAATATTTTGTCAGGGACGTTAAATTTGGGATTGAGTAATGTCAAATCTAATTTCAATAACGTAACAACAAGTAGCCCTTGGGAAACGCTCGATTTAAATAACTTGGGGATTATTGGTGTAATTGAAAATGCTCCTGAAAATCCTTGGCGTAAAGTTCAGTTTGGTTTTGCGTATAATCGAATGGCTGAATTTAATAGCAAATCAATTATAAAAGGAAGTAATGACGCTTCTTTTTCCTATGTTCTAGCAGATAGAGGGTATGGATTGGATACCAGTAAATTAGCCGCTGTTGATCCTTTTTATTCAAGTTTGGCTTACGAAAGTTTTTTAACCGATTATGTTTACGATTCGAGCGAAAAGTATTATACAACACAAATGTATGGAAATGATATTCCGCTTGAACATACCGTTAATTCGAGTGGTAGAGTAGGCGAAAGTGATTTTTCTGTTTCGGGAAATTACTTAGATAAGTTTTATATTGGAGCGACTATTGGTCGTTCGGTTATAAAATTCAATCAAGTAAAAACATACTATGAAGAATCTGCAATTGATAGTTTAGAAATCGATAATTTTACTTTTAAAGAAAAACTAAGCACACAAGGGAGAGGGTTTAATTTAAAAGTTGGGACTATCTTTTTGCCTCAACCTTGGATTAGATTAGGATTGGCAGTTCACACTTCAACGCGTTATCACTATATGCGAGACGATTGGAGTACCGAAATCGAGACAAATTTTAAAGCAGGAGATACACACAATAACAAAATGGAAGGATCTAATTTTGTATATAAATTAAGAACGCCAGGAAGAATAATAGGAAGTGTAGCATTCATCGCAAAAAAATACGGCGTAATAAGTGTCGATGTAGAATATGTAGATTATGGAAAAGCAAGATTAAACAAAGCCAAAAACTCAAAAGACGCTTATGATTTTAAATTCGAAAACGAAACAGCAAGCAAGCTTTATCAATCATCGTTAAACATTAGAATTGGAGGGGAATATAAAATTACCAATCAGTTTATGGGAAGGCTAGGTTACGCAATCAACGGCAACCCATTTAAAACCGAATTTACCGAAGGAGCAACAGCAAAACAAAAGTTTTCGGGCGGATTAGGATTTAGAACAAACAGTTTCTTTGTTGATTTTGCAGTCATATACGCCACCCAAAAAGGAAATTACTATATGTATGACCCACAACTCGTCAACAATACCGTGCAGACTAAAAGTTTGGTTAGTTCGCTCTTAACAGTTGGGATGAAAATCTAATTGATATCGTTTATCTATTTTTTATTTGGGCGTTTTAACGGGCTATCCACTTGTAGTTTTTGTGTTTCAATAAAGTTAATCTAAGTCAAAAAGGAGCTCATAAAATCGCTCTTTTCAACCAAGAATAACTAAATTGAAACACAAAAAGCTAACGTTTCTATCCCTAACGCTTAAAAAGATTATTAAATACAAAATTTAATTGTATTTTTGTTTTGGAAATGTAAATAATCAAGGAGTAAAAATGAATCATAAATTATTGACACATAAAGATTTCAAAACTTCAGAGTGGTCAGGAGGAAAAACGACCGAATTATACATTTACCCAGAAAGTTCTAATTTTAAGGAACTTAATTTTGAATTTCGATTAAGTACAGCAACAGTAGAAGTCGATAAATCTACTTTCACAAAGTTACCATCCGTTTCACGCACGCTCATCGTTTTGGATGGAGAAATGAAATTAGAACATAAAAATCAACACACAAAAATAATTCGTAAATTTAGATTTGATAATTTTGAAGGAGATTGGGAGACTAAATCTTATGGTACTTGTGTCGATTTTAATATCATGACAACAGATGGAAGAAAGAGCAAAGGAGCTCCTTTTCCATTAGAAAAATGGGATGAAATAACGCTTCAATCTTGTCTTGAAGCCGAAGCGTCTTTCCTTTATGTTTACAAAGGAACGATTGAATTGACAATACGAGAGGAAATCCAAACCCTATCTTCCAACAGCCTACTTATTTTAGCACAATGCGATAAATTAGAAATAAAAGCATTAGAAAAATCAGAGGTGTTATTAATTGAAATTTTTAAAAGCTAGTTTTTATCATTCACTTAAATTAGAATGCGTTGATTTGTAATCATTTTTTGAAGTGAATGATTCAATTTTTTTATATCCAATGCCAACCATGGCTACCAGCAACTGCTCCAGCAATAGTAATAACACTTAAAGTTAACAATACCCAATGAAAACGGTGTAGAAAGACAAATGTTTTTTCTGGGTGAGTGATAGAATATTTTTCAAAAAGTTTGTTTAAAATTAAAGGTTCTAAAACAAAAAGAACAACAGTAAATAGTAACCAAACTAAAGTCATCGCATGTATCCACCAGAATTGGACTTGCGTGTATCTATCCCAGGCATCCAAAACATATAGCATATAAAAACCCGAAAGTCCCGTTAGGGTCGTCGTAATTTTAGCTTGCAAGGCAAAAGTATTCTCTATTGCTTCAAAAGTTTCATATCTTTTTTTCGGGTCACTGAATTTTTTTATAGCAGGTATAATTACCGTCGTAATCATTGAAACACCACCAATCCATAGTACAACAGCTAAAACGTGAATGACTCTTGCCAATGTAAAATATTCCATACTTTTTTTGTTTCTACAAATGTACGAGTCTTTAATTAGAATAAATCTAAATAAAAGCTGATTTTAATCAGTTAAAACAAACTTCTTTCTGACAACTTTATGACATTCAAACTTAATGTTCGCTTTATTTTTGCAGAAAAATTAATAAATGAGAATATTTTTTTTCGTCGGTCTATTTCTAAATGTTTTTTGTGGTCTTGCACAAACAACAATTAGCATTGTTGGGGAAGACAAAAACTCAATTCCATCGGTTCATGTTTCGCTTTACACTCAAAATGGAAAGCATATCGATACTAAATTAACAAATACTTCAGGAGTTATCGTTTTTTCTAAAGAAGATACGAAATCGAATACAACTGCAATTGCTAAAATAAGTTTTATAGGATTTGAATCTATAGAGAAAAGTATAAACTTGGGAGGTAATTATAAATTTACGCTAAAAGAAAGCAATGTAATGCTTAATCAAGTTGTTGTTACAGCTCAATATTCAGCAAAC
>WFNC01000122.1 GCA_015488785.1 Flavobacteriales bacterium
ATATTATCCCTAATCCTTTTGCTTTTTCTCCTTTTCTTGAAAAGTATTCTCCGTTCTCAACCGATACCAAATATGCACTTGCTTTTATTTCTTCCCAACAATCATTTGAAATAGGGTAAACTTCAAATATCGCTTCTTTCAAAATTTCTATGTATCGTTGTAGCGGTTTCATTATTTCATCTTGATTTATGGTGATGATTAGTTTTAAGCAATATTAAGCATCATTTAATGAATAGTTAAATAATATTTTAGCAAGGTCATTATTAGTCTTTAATTTATTTAGCTCATTATTTGATTCTTCGATATAATCAAAGAAGTAATCAAAGTCAAAAAGATTGAAGTATTTTACATCTTCATGTATATATTCAATTAAACCCTCAGTTATTTCCAATTCAAAAAAGTGTATTTCTTTTTCAAAATCAAAAGGCTTCTGCATATACACTTCTATAACTTCAGAATCTAAGTTTAATTGATTCTCTATATAGAACTTCGTAATATTTCCACTTTCTTTAAAATAAGTTATTAAGTCTATTAAATTCATTTTTGACCATTGATGACTATACTCTTGTTGACATTTCATTTGAGATTAAAAAAAAACGTGATTATTTATTAATCAATAATCTAAATATAATAACTTTTCTTTATTATTATCAGTTTATTAAATCAATTTTCATAGTTGGAGATGTTTATTTAAAGAGCATTAATGTATTTTTAAGGTAAGCTTTGTAATATTGTGATTCTCATTATATATACATTCTCTACAATTATAAAGACTCTAGCGATCAACAAACCTACAGTATTTACAAAACAATACAACAAACTAGTAAAATAAAGGACCTGCATTAAATTATATAGTTTTAGATTTCGAAAATGCTATTATTTATGTTAAATTAGCACCTACAATAGAATTTAATATCGCAACAAGACAAGCAATTAAGAAAGTATTAGGAGGAGAAGTCATTGACTTTTCATAAAAAACATTAACTTACAACGAGGGATTACAAAAAGAACTTTTTTGCGAAACTAAAACAAATAAAACTAAATTACAATGCCTAAAAAAATAGCATTAATTACTGGGGTGACTGGTCAAGATGGCGCATATTTAGCAGAACTATTACTTGATAAAGATTATGAAGTTCATGGTATTAAGCGTAGGTCTTCACTCTTTAACACAGACAGAATAGATCACTTATATATTGACAAACATGAAGATAACGTAAACTTTTTTTTACATTATGGTGATTTAACAGATTCAACGAATTTAATTCGCTTGGTACAAGAAATAAAACCTGACGAAATCTATAATTTAGCAGCAATGTCACACGTGGCAGTTTCTTTCGAAATGCCCGAATACACGGCGAACACCGATGGGATTGGAACTTTACGTTTACTGGAGGCTATACGTTTATTAGACCTTGACAAAACAGTTAAGTTTTACCAAGCTTCTACATCAGAACTATATGGGAAAGTAATTGAGACACCGCAAAGTGAAACAACTCCATTTTACCCCCGTAGCCCATACGCAGTAGCAAAACTTTATGCTTTTTGGATTGTGAAAAATTACCGAGAAGCATACGGAATTTTTGCTTGTAATGGAATTCTATTCAATCATGAAAGTCCTTTAAGAGGAGAAACATTTGTAACTAGAAAGATTACAAGAGCTGTAGCAAAAATTAAACTAGGTTTACAGAAAAAATTATATTTAGGTAATTTAGATGCTAAACGAGATTGGGGACACGCTAAAGATTATGTCGAAGGTATGTGGCGTATGTTACAACAAGACGTTGCAGATGATTATGTATTAGCCACTGGAGAAACTCACCCTGTTAAAGAATTTGTTGGCTTAGCTTTTAAAGAAGTAGGTATTGATGTTAAGTGGGAAGGAGAAGGAATTAATGAAAAGGGAATTAACGTTGAAACAGGAGCTATTTTAGTAGAAGTTGACGAAAAATACTTTAGACCTACAGAAGTTGAATTATTGTTAGGTGACCCAACTAAGGCTAAAAATGAATTAGGTTGGCAACATAAATATTCGTTTCAAGAATTAGTGACGGAAATGGTTCAAGCCGATTTAGAATTATTCAAAAAAGACCAATATTTAAAAGAAGGAGGTCATAAAATCTTAAATCAATACGAATAGTGGAAAAAAATGCTAAAATATATGTTGCTGGACATAGAGGTATGGTTGGATCAGCAATTATTAGACAATTAAAAGCCAATGGTTTTACAAATATTGTTTACAGGACTTCATCTGAATTAGATTTAAGACAACAAAATGACGTAAATTCATTTTTTGAAACTGAGCGGCCTGATTATGTCTTTTTAGCAGCTGCTAAAGTTGGAGGAATCCAAGCTAACAACTGTTATCGAGCTGATTTCCTGTATGACAACCTAATGATATCGACCAATATAATTCATTCTGCGTATAAAAACAATGTAACAAAACTTTTGTTTTTAGGTTCATCATGCATCTATCCAAAGCTAGCACCTCAACCCTTAAAAGAGGAATATTTATTGAGTGGCTATTTAGAACCAACAAATGAACCATACGCTATTGCTAAAATTGCAGGTATAAAAATGTGCGAAACGTATTTTGACCAATACGGAGCTAATTTTATTTCTGCAATGCCTACAAACCTATATGGGCCTAATGATAATTATGATTTGAATAATTCTCATGTACTACCCGCAATGATTCGTAAGTTTCATGAAGCAAAATTAAACAACAGTCCAAACGTAGAAATTTGGGGTACGGGCTCTCCATTAAGAGAATTTTTACATGTTGACGATTTAGCTGAAGCTTGTTTATTTTTAATGGAAAACTATAACGACAAGCAATTTGTTAATTTAGGTTCAGGTTCTGAAATATCAATTAAAAACCTAGCTCTTTTAGTTAAGAAAATTGTGGGTTTTGATGGTGATTTAGTCTTTAATACTGAAAAGCCAGATGGTACACCAAGAAAATTAATGAATGTATCAAAATTATCTAATGCAGGGTGGAAATGCACTATTGAATTAGAGAACGGGATTAAATCCGTTTATGAAGATGTTTTAAACAAGGGGATTTTAAATTCACATAAATAAAAAAGAGGGGGTATTAAACAGCTGTTTAACACCCCCTCTTTTTTTCATTGTTCATATTTAGCAGATAATAATAGATGCCAAAAATTAATTTATCGTTTGATATATTCTACAACATTACTATTTTTAATTTCGTTGTAAACTTCGTCTGTGAAGGCTTCTACTAACATTTCTTTGGCTGTTGCTTTACTAATCCCTCTAGCTTGCAAATAGAAAACGGCTTCTTTGTCAAACTGTCCTGTTGTCGTTCCGTGACTACATTTAACATCGTCGGCAAATATTTCGAGTTCTGGTTTGGCATTCATTGTTGCTTGGTCAGAAATTAAAACATTGTTGTTTTTTTGATAGGCTTCAATCTTTTGAGCATCTACATGGACAATTACTTTTCCGTTAAATACTCCTGTAGATTTTCCGTTTAAAACGCCTTTGTATATTTCACTACTCATACAATTAGGTTTCAAATGATCGACTCTTGTATGGTTATCGACGTGTTCTTTGTTTATTGGACGAAAAACTCCGTTTAAGTATGTAGAACAATTCTGTCCATCGACTAATACGTTGACGTCATTTCTCACGAAATCTTGTCTTTTTGTAATGGTGTTAATTTGTAGTGTACTATCGCTAAATTGGCGAACTTGATCCATTGCGATTAAAGCACTTCCTTCTCCCTCGTTTTCTAATTTAGTTAAAGAGAAATTGGCATTTTCTTTCACTATAATTTCATTTACACTGTTGGTAAAAGTATCTTTTGTGTTTTTTGAAAAATAGGATTGAACAACTTCTAGTTTACTTGATTGCTCCAATACAATTAAGACTCTTGCGTTGGCTATAACATTATCTTGTGTATTGATATTAATAATGTGAATTGGTCTTTCGACAGTTACATTTTTTTGCACAGTAATTGACAATCCATTTACTGCATAAGCGGTATTTATTGCTGTAAATATTTCGTTTTCATTATTGGCTAACGTGTTATAATTCACATTATTTTCTCCTACATTTTCAATGAAAACTCCATCAAGCGAGTTGGTGTCTGAATGTTCTAGACAGTAAACTCCATCAATAATGAATACGTTTATAGCTTCAAGGTTTTTAGCGATATAATCTGCGGGATTTATAGCGCAAGAAGCTAAAGATTGTTTGTAGTTCTTTTTTATAATTTTAGAAACTTTGGTGTATTTCCAATCTTCTGTTTTTCGAGTCGGAAAACTTAGTTTTTCTAATGATGCTAAAGCTTTTACGCGCTCTTGCTTATTTATTTCAGAAACTTTTAAGTTTTCTAATATTGGATATGTGGTTGTAACTGTCATTTGTAATGTTATAAGTCTTTTTTACAAGATTCTATAAAGTTGATTAAATCGTTTGATAGTTGATCTGCTAGTTCAACTGGTGATTTTTGCTCAAGGTTTAAGCTAATAGACAAAGTTGAGGAATTGAAAACAAATTCTAAATTTGTTGTCACTTCACTTTTATAATTCGCAGAAACTCTAATTAACAAACTTTCATCAGTATTATTAAAATTTTCTAAACGATAGTTAATTTTTATACTATCGTTTTGACTTTCTTCAATTTTTAAGTTTTGTTGAATGGTAAAATAATCGATTAAATTTCCTAAATTAGAATTATAACTGTCTCTTATACA
>WFNC01000123.1 GCA_015488785.1 Flavobacteriales bacterium
TCGGAACTTGGAATGTTATTTCAGGAAATGCTACAATTTCTAATCTCAACCTAGAGACTTCTCAAATTACGTTATCGGAAGGTATTACCATATTAGAATGGGAAATTGATGGGGGAGCATGTTGCGGGACAACGAAAGATACGGTGAAAATTACTTACAATACAGTTTCTATAATACCGACAAGTATAGCAGGAAATACAACAATTTGTATTGGAGATGAGATAACGCTATCTGTAAATTCAGGGCAAATTGGAACAGGAGCTAACTGGCAATGGTACGAAGGAAGTTGCGGTTCAAATCCAATAGGAACAGGAGCGCAAATTACAGTGCAACCAACTACTTCGACAACCTATTATATTTCTCCAGAAAACGGAGTTTGTCCTATTACTCCAGCTTGTTATTCAGAATTGGTCAATGTAGGGTCGGTTTCAATTATGCCTTCTCAATTACAATTAAGTCAACAAAATGTTTGCGGAAATGATACGACTATAATCAAACAAATTGGAGGTGTATTAGCTCCAAATGAACTTTGGTATTGGAGTACTGATAGTTGTGGAGGAGCTACAGTTGGAATGGGAGATTCTTTAATCGTTCACCCCCTAGAAACAACAACATATTATTTAAGAGCTGGAGGAGCAACTCAATGTCAAGTTTACAACAACTGTATTAGCGTTACGCTAGTTGTAATTAGCCCAATGGTTACTTTTGATTTAGTTGGAGAAATTTGTGGAGAATTTAAACCTGTTGATTTATCTAATATGGCAAATCCAATGGGAGGAAATTTTTCGGGTAATGGTATTAATGGAGATCTATTTGAACCTGCGACAGTAGGAGCAGGAGTTCATCCAATTACTTACACTTATTATGATCCTATTTCAAATTGTTCTGTTCCAATTTACGAAACAATATTAGTTTCCGTTTCATGCTCCGAAGGTCCTATTTCTGGATTAGTGAACACTATAACACCTAATGGAGATGGAGTCAACGATACTTGGCAAATTAATTTAGAGAAATACTCAGCTCCAGAAGTGATTATTTATAACAAATGGGGGAATATAATATATCGAACAAAGAATAAAATAGTACAATGGGATGCAACTTTTAAAGGAGAGCAAGTAGCGTCGGGAACGTATTATTACTTAGTTAATTTTGGAGAAGAAAAACCACAACAAGCGGGGTCAATTACAATCATTAGATAATAAAAGGAAATATGAATAAAGGAATAAAAAATGGATTATTAATAATGCTTACTTTTTTGGTAGGCGTTATTTCTGCACAACAAATCCCGTTGAAAAGTTTGTATTTATACAATAGACTGTCGTACAACCCTGCAGAAGCAGGAACACGAAGTTATATACCCGTTTATTTGTCGGCTCGTCAACAATGGATCGGTGTAGATAATGCGCCAGAAACACAAGATATTTCTGTTCATGCTCCTTTGGGTGCAAAATTTGGATTAGGATTACAAATGTATAATGAAACGACAGGAGTAACCGATAGAACAGGTGGTAATTTAGCACTTTCATATCGTATTCAAACTTCTCAAAAAGGGCATTTAGCTTTTGGACTATCAGGAATGTTTACTCAATTTACGTTTGACAAAGAGAAAATGATTACTCAAAATCCTAATGACGCAACCTTATTGAACAGTAATTTGACTTACTTTATTCCAGATGTTGGATTTGGGTTAAATTACTACGGAGAGAAATTTAGAATAGGTCTTTCTGCTGTAAATTTAATTGAGACTAAAAAAGACTTGTCTTCTATAGCTGTTGACAATGCCTTGAATAGAGTTATTTATTTTGATGGAAGCGCAAAGTTAGGATTGTCAAAAAAGATAGACTTAATTCCTAGTTTTTTTACACGATATATGTTTGAAGCACCTTTCTCTTACGAAGCTAATTTAAGATTAATGTATAACGATTTAATTTGGTTAGGAGCAGGATATAGAGGCGGAGATGCCGCTGTATTTGAAGCAGGAATTCAATTCAAAAAATTTGTAGTTGGTTATGCCTACGATTATACCTTATCAGATATTAGTTCTATTAGTACTGGAACGCACGAAATATTAATTGGATATCAAATTAGTGTAGATACCTCTCCAAAAACCTCAGTTTGGAAAAGAAGAAATAGAATTTATACAAACGAGAGAAAGTAAAAAAAGAATGAAATATTTAATATCACTTATACTATTCTTATCGTTTCTTGGGGCAAAATCTCAAGTAGAATTAGCCGATTATTTATTCGATACTTACGAGTATAAATTGGCGATTAAGTATTATGAGAATTGTGAATTACTACGACAAGGAGACGTTAAGAAATTAGCATTAGCTTATTATTATGTCAATGATTATAAAAATTCGGAGAGAATATATTCGCAAATTGCAGATGCAAAACAGTTAAATTATGCGGATTCATTAATTTATACAGAGACCTTAAAAAACAATAAATATTTTAAAGATGCACTCAAGTACCTTCCTAAAAAAGGAAAAACAAAACAAGATGAGGACTTTATAAAAGATATTAAAGAAGAGATTACGTTTTTAAAAAAATATTATGAAGATGAAAAAGAGTCTGAAGTTTCTCTTTTTGATTTAAAAAATATAAATGGAGGAGCTGCTGATTTATTTGCAAAACCATTTAAAAGAGGAGTGCTTTATATTTCTGAAAACCCTACAAATGAAGATGCTTTAGTGTTAAAACAAAGTGATTCATTAACGCAAAAAGAAGAGTTAGCTTACGGAAGTGGTTTAAGACCAAAAGCGACACTTTATTACTATTCGAGTAAAGACGGGAAAAATGAAATAAAAATGCCAGACGATTTTCATATTGGAGCATTTGACATTGATTACAAAAAAAATCTTATTTACATTACCAGAACTGATTTTATTAAAAAATGGAATAAATATAAGTACAAACAATTACCACATATTTGGGTCGGATTTTTAGATATTGAAAATTTAAGAATAGACAAACTAGAGCCATTAAAATTTGAAGGAATTAAAGATAAACTAGTTACGGGACATCCTTGTATTGTTCCAGACACTAATGTTATTTACTTTTCTACTCAAATAGAAGGAGGAAGAGGAGGTTTTGACATTTATTCAGGAATTATAAACGGAACAAAAGTAGATAGTATTAAAAACTTAGGACCAAATGTAAATACTGCTGGGGATGAGTTTTATCCAACTTTTGCCGATTCTAATATGTTGTATTTTGCTTCTGATGGAAGACCTGGATTTGGAAATTTAGATATTTTTAAAGCAGATGTTAGCAATTATAGTTTTCCTAAAGCAGCAGAAATATTGTCTGCTCCATTCAATTCTCCCGCTGATGATTTTTGTTTTGTTTATTCTAGAAATAGAAAAAATAAAGGGTATGTAACTTCAAACAGGTCTGGAGGAAAAGGAGATGACGATATTTATCTATTCAAAATGGGAAAAATGCTTATTACGGGTATTGCTAGAGATGCTGATGGCAATATTTTGGTCGGAGCTTTGGTTCAATTATTTGATTTAGATGGAAATCTAATAGCAGAAACTTACACTGACGAAAATGGGAGATACGCATTTAAAGTTTCTCCAGGTGAATATGAATTATTGATTACCACCGAAGATGGATTTATTGCTAGACAACGAATTACAGTAGATGAAAATTGGGATAATAATAAAGACATCAATTTACAGTTGATTGAAAATAAAGAATCTGTTCAATTGACAAGTGTTGTCGTCGATCGTATTACAGGAGGTTTATTGTCTGATGTTACTATAGAAACCTACACTAAAGAAGATGGAGAATGGGTATTAACTGATTCTACAGTTACAGATGATGAAGCGAAATGGGAGGTAAATATAAAACGAAACTTAGATCAGAAAGTAGTATTTAAACACAATAAATATGAAACGCAAACAGTAGAGATTTTAAGTAAAGATGTAGAAAGAGCTTCTAAAATTAATGAAATGCTAATGGGAGTTGAAATGAATATGGCTACACTTTCAGGTGTTGTGATTGATGCGATTACCAATAAACCAGTTGAAAATGCAGAAGTTGAATTGTATGAAAAACAAGCAGATGGATCATGGAAAAAGGTAGGGACAGTCTTAACCGATAAAGATGGTAAATGGCTTCATCCAATAGACAATACCAAAGATTATAAAATTAAAGTTAATAGAGATGGTTATGACTCATATTCTTTTAGAGTACCTTCGGTTTATAGCATGAGCGACGAAAGAAGAAGAAAGTTATTAGATAAAATGTCAACTTTCGAATTAAATCCTTCTGCTGATTTAGATGCTAAAATAAACGTAGATAATATTTACTTTGAATTTGGAAAAAGTGATATACAAGAAGGTTCTTATCAGATTATGGATAATATTTATAAATTCTTAATGCGTAATAGAACGATAATTGTTGAGCTTAGTGCGCATACAGATTGTATCGGTAGTGCTGCTCAGAATCTAAAATTATCGAAGAAAAGAGCACAATCTTGTTACGATTATTTGATAAATAAAGGAATACCAAAATCGAGATTATCGCCTAAAGGTTACGGAAAAACACAGATGTTGAATTCTTGTGAAGAACAAAAGAAAGATGCAAAAGCAGCCGCAATCAATAGACGTGTGGAATTGAAAGTTCTAAAAAGAGCTCCAACATTCTAATTTTGTTTTTTTTAAACTTAAAGCCAAATTCTTCCTTTTTAGGTTGGATTTGGCTTTTTAATTATTTACTCTTTTAGCTATGGAAACAATACTTAAAATAACAAACCTGAACAAAAAATACGGTGCTGTTCACGCTGTAAAAAACCTTTCGGTAGAAATCAAAAAAGGAAATGTTTATGGTATTTTAGGTCCAAACGGAAGTGGTAAATCAACTACTTTAGGAATGGTTCTCAATGTAATAAATCCAACTTCAGGTAGTTTCACTTGGTTTGAAGGAAATCTAACCACACACGAAGCATTAAAAAAAGTTGGAGCAATTATAGAACGCCCAAATTTTTACCCTTATATGACAGCAAAGCAGAATTTAGAACTGGTTTGCAAAATAAAAAACATCACAACCGAAAGAATAGCGGAAAAACTAAAGTTAGTAAACCTATTTGATAGAAGAAATAGCAAGTTTGAAACATTCTCATTGGGAATGAAACAACGTTTAGCAATCGCTTCTGCACTATTAAACAATCCAGAAGTGCTAATTTTGGATGAACCTACAAATGGATTAGACCCACAAGGAATTCATGAAATCAGAAGTATTATTCACGAAATAGCAAAAGAGGGAACGACCATTTTATTTGCATCTCACTTATTGGATGAGGTAGAGAAGATTTGTAATCACGTTATTGTTATTCGAAATGGTGTAAAACTATACGATGGGAAAGTTGACGAAATAACGGCTTCACATGGAATTTTAGAATTAAAAATAGATGTAAATAAAGAAGGGTTATTAATTGAATTAAAAAACTTACCAGAAATCGAAAGTGTAAAAGAAGAAGAAGGAATTCTTGTCGCTGTATTAAATCAAGAAGTAGCAGCTTCGGAAATCAATAAAAAACTATTTGAAAAAGGGTTTTATCTTTCTCATTTGGTAAAACGAAAACCAAATTTAGAACAACAATTTTTAACATTAACAGAATCAAAAAACTAAGATATGTTACGACTATTAAGTATTGAGTTCTATAAACTAAGATTCAATAAAGCAAGTAAGATTCTGACGCTCATTTATTTTGGGCTACTGACTTCTATCGCTTTACTAATTACTTTAAAAATAGATTTAGGACCGATACAATTAAATATTGCAGAACAAGGAATTTTTGAATTTCCCTACATTTGGCATTTCAACACTTATGTAGCGGCTGGCTTTAAGTTTTTTCTACTCCTAGTTATTGTTTCTATGGTCGCCAACGAGTATGCAAACAAAACACTAAAACAAAACCTAATTGATGGATTGAGTAAGCAAGAATATATTTTATCTAAATTTTATATGGTAACGGCTATGTCATTGGCTTCTACTGTTTTTGTTTTTATTGTGTCACTCATTTTAGGACTTAATTATTCAAGCGAAATAAGTTTAGCATTAATACTTTCAGACTTAGATTATTTCGTTGCTTACTTTGTAAAACTATTGAGTTATTTTTCATTTGGATTATTCTTAGGTGTACTTATTAAACGGTCTGCTTTTGCAATTGGAGGTATGATTGTTTGGTATATTTCCGAAAAAATTATAGGAGCAGTTTTGTATTCCAATTTTTCAGAAAAGACTTCAGAATTTATAACCTCTATTCTACCATTAAATTCAAGTGAAGCATTAATTCCTAGTCCATTTTTAAGAATGGAAACGCTAAAAACAATCTCGTCTCAAATGGGGACAGAATTTGGAAACGATTATAGCGTTCCTATTTTTAATGTATTCGTTTCTTTTTGTTGGGCATTAATATTTGCTTACGGAGCATTTTTATTGATTAAAAAAAGAGATTTATAGGATTGTAAAATTGATAAGGTTTGATTTTACTGAGTTTTACATTTAGTAATAAATAGGAGTGAACGTAAAAATAAACATTACATATAATTCCTAATACATTTTACAAAGAACAGAAAGAAAAAACAGATGAAAATAACCAATAAATTTACCACCGAATTACCAGTCGATGAGCGAACCGAAAACCGCCCTCGACAAGTTGTAGAAGCATGTTCTTCATTGGTTTTACCAAAGTATTTTTCTAAACCTACATTAATCCATAAATCAAACGAAGTTTTAGCATTAGTTGGATTAGAGCAGCTAGGTGATAAAGAAACCTTATCATTTGTAAGTGGTCAAGCTATATTGGATAAATTTAAACCCTTCGCCATGTGTTATGGAGGGCATCAATTCGGAAATTGGGCAGGACAATTAGGCGACGGTCGGGCTATAAATGTTGCTGAAATTGAACACTTAGATAAACATTATACGATACAATTAAAAGGGTCTGGACCTACACCTTATTCTAGAACTGCCGATGGTTTTGCCGTTTTACGTTCTTCTATTCGGGAATATCTTTGCAGCGAAGCCATGTTTTATTTGGGAATTTCTACCACTAGAGCATTATCGTTATCCTTAACTGGAGAAAGTGTGGTAAGAGATATTTTGTACAATGGAAATCCTAAAAAAGAAAAAGGAGCTGTTGTAGCTCGTGTTGCCGAATCATTTATTCGCTTTGGCAGTTTCGAAATTCATACCGCAAGACAAGATTTTAAGACCTTAAAAACTCTTGCAGATTATACAATCAAAAACCACTTTCCTAATTTGGGAGAACCATCCAAAGACACCTATTTACAATTTTTTGAATCCGTATGTAATCAAACTCGAAAAATGATTATTGATTGGCAACGTGTAGGATTTGTACACGGTGTTATGAATACCGATAATATGTCCATTCTCGGACTTACGATAGATTATGGACCTTACGGATGGTTAGAAGATTATAATCCAAATTGGACACCAAATACAACAGACAATCAACACAAACGTTATCGATTTGGAAATCAATTTAAAGTTTCTTTGTGGAATTTAACGCAATTAGCAAATGCCTTGTTCCCTTTGATTGAAGATGTGGAAGCATTGACGGTCATTCTAAAAAAATATAGAATCCTTTACGCAGAAGACTATCAAACAATGATGCTTTCTAAACTTGGAATTACAACCAAAAAAGATAAAGATAATTCGTTTATTCACAAACTAGAAAACCTCTTAGAAAGTTCTGAAATGGATATGACACTGTTTTTTAGAAACCTCAATCAATTTGAACCCTTACAAGCTGAAAATCATTTAGCTCAACTAGGAAAAGATAGCTATTTGTTAACAGCTCAATTTTCTTCTATTACACCAAAATGGAAAACTTGGCTCAACGAATATTCCGTTAGATTAGAAGGTGTCGGTAATCTCGAAAGAGTTACGCTAATCAACAAAACCAACCCCAAATATGTGCTTAGAAACTACATGGCTCAATTGGCAATAGAAGATGCAGAAAAAGGCAATTATGATTTACTTGACGAACTTTATACCTTATTAA
>WFNC01000124.1 GCA_015488785.1 Flavobacteriales bacterium
GTTAGATGTTGAATTCAATTTTGTTGAAATTCCAGATTAATTTATTGTAACTAAAGTAAAACTACTTTTAAAAATTAATTTTATAAAAAATTCTAAGCTCGTTGCTATATGTAACGAGCTTTTTTATTTTAAATCTCATGTCAAATAATAATAATGACCCCTTTGGGAACGCCACTTTATCATATCTAAATGTGTATAGAAATTTAGAAATAGAAGTATTGTGTAACATTACAGATAGCGATGTAATACCTGTAGATTACCTATTCCGAACATTTGATGAAATGCCTGAGATTGAACAAAAAGCACTCTCTATTTGCAAAGGAAAAACGCTAGTAATTGGTGCTGGAGCAGGATGCCACTCGCTATGGCTTCAAGAAAAAGGATTTGATGTTCATTCAATCGACACTTCAGAAGGGGCTATTGAAACAATGAAACAGTTTGGAATTAAAAACGTATTTATACAAGACTTTTACAAATTAGATTCGGGAATAAAATACGATACCATTATTTCATTAATGAATGGAATTGGTATTGCTGGAGACTTAAAAGGTCTTCCTATATTCTTACAAAAATGTAAAGAATTATTAAATAAAAAAGGGCAAATACTCATCGATTCAACAGATATTAATTATTTAATCGAAGAGGAAAATGTAGAATATGATGCCTCTGAAAATTATATCGGAGAATTAGAATATAAAATGATTTTTGAAGATTCTGAATCTGATTGGTTTAAATGGCTATATGTTGATACTAAAAAACTAACAGCTATTGCAAATAAATCAAATTTAAAAACCGAAGTGGTTCTTGAAGGAGGTGACTATAATTATCTTGCTAAACTAACATTAAAGTAAATGAAGTATTTTACGATTTTTTTGCTATTCAACATTTTGGTTATTGCTAACGCACAAACAAATAAGAGCGGCAAATTTGGAACAGTATCAGGTAAAATTATTGATACAGAAACAAATAAATTAATGCAGTATGTTTCTGTAGTATTATATACTCAAGCTGATTCTTCGTTTTTAAAAGGTGCAGTTACAAACGAAGTTGGAGAATTTAACATTACCCAAATTCCCTTTAATACCTATTATGCTAAATGTTCTTTTATCGGTTTTAAAACTAAAATAATTTCTAATATCTCGGTCTCCAAAAGTACGAAAGACCAATACATCAACACTATTTCTTTGTCACCAGACTTAGAATTATTAAATGAAGTAAACATAACAGGAGAGAAACAAGCAGTCAGATATGAAATAGACAAAAAAGTAGTCAATGTCGAGAACATGAACACGGTAGCATCAGCTACCGCACTAGAAGTACTCGAAAACATTCCTTCTGTAACCGTAGATTTAGACGGAAATGTGAGTTTAAGAGGTAGTTCAAGCTTTACGCTACTGATTGATAATAAACCATCTAACTTAAATATTTCTGAAGCCTTACGTTTAATCCCAGCGACAAACATTAAAGACATTGAAATAATAACCAACCCATCGGCACAATATAAAGCTGAGGGAGCTAGTGGTATCATTAACATTATTCTCAAAAAAAGTAAAATGGAAGGTATTAGTACCTTGATAAATCTAAATGGAGGAAACTTTAATAACTATGGAGGAAACTTTATTGTAAGTATAAATAAGAAAAAAATAAAATTTAATTTAGGAGGATTTTATAAAAATGGGAACAGGTATCGAGATATTTTTCAAGAGCGGATATTAACGACTAATCAAAATATAAGCAATGTTCAATCGAAAGGATTGCACCGATTTTTTAGAACAAACTATGGTTTAAATTCTGCTCTAGAGTGGACTCCTAACCGTAAGAGTTCTTTTTCTTTTGCCCTTTCGGGAAATCAAAGACAGTATAATGCTGCTGCAAAATATAACTTTGAAGAGTATTATAATAATAATCTAATCGCGAACTATAGAAATGACGAACAAACACTAAGACAATTTTATGGAACAACACTAAGTTCGGCATACGAGTATTTAATCAATGGAAACAAACAACATCGCATAACGACTTCTGTCATGTACAACTTTCACGACGGAAATGAAGATGCTTTAACCGAAAATTTTGACGAAAACAACATTAGAAAAGGTGGGTATAATTCAACTGAAGTTGGTCCTTCTCAATTAATTAGGCTAAAAATAGATTATCAAAAACCTTTGAAAAATAAGAAAAAAATTAAAACAGGTTTACAATCAGACTTAGGAAACAATAGCGACGATCAGAATTCTTATAAACTAAATCTAAGTACTGGGGAATATGATAAATTAAATTTATTCTCATCAAACGTTTCTTACAAACAAGACATCTACGCAGGATATTTTATATTAAGTGGAGAACAAAAAAAACTCGGTTACCAATTTGGTGTTAGAGCAGAATATACAGACCGAAACATTCATACCGAAACACTAAATATTACCACAAAAATAAATAGGTTAGACTGGTTTCCTTCTGCGCACTTTTCTTATAACTTAGACAAAAAAAATCAACTAAAAGCAAGTTTATCTCGAAGAATAAAACGACCACGCAGCTGGAATTTAGAACCATTTATTTCTTGGGAAGATCCATATACGGTAAGAAAAGGAAATGCAAACTTGCTTCCCGAATACATTCAATCTTACGAATTGGGATACATCAGAAACTTAAAAAAAGGAAGTTTTTCAGCAGAAGCATATTTTAGAAATACAGTAAACAACATCGAGAGAATTCAAGAAGTTTATGACACCAATGTCATTATCAAAAGACCTATAAACTCAGGAATATCGCAAATCTTAGGAGGAGAATTTTCGTATCGAAAAAAAATCAAAAAATGGTGGTCTTTCGACATCGGAGTAAATAGTTTTCTTTATAAAATAAAAGGAACTTTAGCAGGAGAAAACATCAACAACCAATCGTATTCTTATAATATACGATTAAACAATTCATTCAATATTTTAGACAGTTGGAAATTCCAAATCATATCCAAATACTTAAGCCCACAAGCAACCATACAAGGAACAAAAGGGACTTATTTCGTGCTGGATTTAGCACTCAAAAAAGACTTTTGGGAGAATAAAATTTCGACTACATTTCAATTTTCAAATGCCATTAACTCTATCAAAAAAGAAAACATTGTAGAAACTTCTTCGTTATATACGCATCGTTTAGCAACACCAAAATGGCCTGTTTTTTCATTATCACTAGCCTTTAGGCTAAACAATTTTAACAAAAAAGATAAGATTAAAACAATTAAAGGAGATGAATTTTAACTACTTATAAAAGTTATAGAAAGTTTTATGAGCTTCATATAGTTCCTTTTCTCTTAGCAACGTTTTGTAAAACTTATCTACATTTATAAAGCTTATCTCTGCTTTGGTTCCCATAACAGAACTTATACCATTCGCTACTTCTTCTTCATATTCCTTTTTTAACTCATTATAAATCGCTAGTGCTTCATCATACCTAGAAGTAAACATAGAAGCAAAAAACAAATCTGTTTTAATTCCATACGCTATATCATCTAGCTTTTTTTCATCAGCAATAGCACCACTAACATCTTCTATCTTAAAAGCTTTTAGCAAATGGTAATAACGGTCAAATGAGTCGTAAACTTCTTTGGAGTGAGCATTTTTATAAATTTTAGTTTTCTTTTGTTTGTTAAAAAGTTCAATTGATTGACCTGCATAAAAATTGATAGAATCTAACATTGAAAGACGATCATCTTTCGTTTTAAACCTAGTAAGTGACATTATAGTTGAAGTTTTTTTAGTTCCTAATTGACTATTCAACTCCGCCTTTACCCCTCCATTAAAAGCCCTCTTAGTTGAAGCTGAAAATGCTTTAGAATCAAAATTAGCTCCGTCATTGCTTGATAAATAACTCCTAAAACTTGAAGCCACTATCTTATTGTTATCGTATCCTTTTGCCTTTACAAAATCAGTTGGAAATATAGCAGTACTTACTATTGGTATTACTTTATTAAAAACTTCTTTGTCTCCATCTAATTTATCAATTATAACAATCTTATACGCCTGATCATAATATAATTCATAAGCTTGTCCTTGCTTTTTTACATACAATCCATTAGCATCTTTTACCTGATAGTTTATTGTAATAAACTTTTTAGGAGTCGAACTCTTTTGAGATGAAATTTGTTGAACTGTAATCAAATAATCACTTGTGTCTTGTTTAGCAAAAAATCCTGAAATATAACCCCTTGAAGGAACATCAGCCTTTTCTAATGCAAATGAATATTTTTTCCCATTCATATCAGAAAAATTAATCATATAACTTCGATGTTTAATTTTTGAAACTACTTTTGGCAAACTAAAGTAGTGTAATTTACCAAAGCTCTTTCTGACTTTTATTTTTGCTGGTTTCTGCGCTAATAAAACGTTACACATTAACAATGAAACTAAGACTATAATAATTTTAAAATACTTCATATTTATTTTTTTTTGGCAAAAGTAAAAC
>WFNC01000125.1 GCA_015488785.1 Flavobacteriales bacterium
AAATAAAAGTGTGCGTAAAGCTATGAAAACGACCGGTGATATAAATTTTGTATCAAAATCTAAACTGTACAATCCAATGGAGGAATTTTATAACAATGGAATCGGAACATTGGCATGGCGTGATGCGTGGAATCTGTTTGACCAAATGATTTTATCTGAAGGTTTTGTTGCTAAAGATAATCAGTTTGATACATATAAGTTTTACAAGGCGTTTGTATTTAATAAAGATTTCTTAAAAAACGATTCCGGTGCATTTAAAGGGTATCCACACCGTACGTATGTAGGCCCGAATTTTATGAACGGGTATAGCGACCATTTCCCTGTTTATATGTTGTTGGTTAAGGAGAAGAAGTAAGGTTTGGGTGTTCCCCTCATTTGCAAAACAAACATACCGCTAAGGCGGAACGTTTGTTTTGCAAATGAGGGGCGGGCTATCACTACTCACTCTTTTGGTTTGCATACCAATTAAATATATAGATTAGTCATAGGAAATTAATTTAAGTGAGTTTAATCGATGAAGAAAATTATTGCATAGTAATAACTATCAATAGTTCGTTACGAATTTAAGCTGCAATTTTTCCAAAGTCTCTTAGTTTCTTGATAATGGTTTTATTTTTTTTGGTATTGGGGGAAATTCCGAACCCTTTAATAAATCTATCTATGTGCAAAATGTTTGAATAATAGGTTTTTATGTCTCTCATAGAAAACGTTAATCTGTTTTCTTTTTTTAGAGGAATCCAATGCGTTATTTTGGCAATATTTACTGCTGTAAGTGCTAAATTGAAATGCATATTTAACTTTTCTTCACTTCTTGCTTGGCAATGATTTAATCCTGTATTTTGTTTTGCATCACGATATAAAAACTCAATCTGAAATCTTGAACTATAGTATTCTAAAATAATTTTAGCACTTAAACTTAAGTCAGTCGAAAAATAGCTTCTATGTGTCCATTTACCTTTTTTTTGAGTGTAAACAATCACAAGATTAATCCACTTTTTTAAAGATTTAGAATATAGTTTTGCTTGATATATTTTCTCCTTTTCTCCATTTTCTATTTCTTTAAAATGATCTAAATTAATATTTTTATAGTCAACCTTACCATCGAATTGCTTAGGCCTACCTCTCCCTTCTTTCTGCACCCCTGTATATTCATATTGCAGGTGGGCATCTTTCCTTAATCTAGAAATTATTTCTAATTGCTGATTACAAATAGCAGTAACAAAAGGTTCTTTTGAAAAATATGCGTCAACTAAAATATACTTTGACAATTTAGCCAAAGCGTCTTTGTGCTTTAATATCGAATTAGCATATTGCATAAGAAGTGTCTTACTTTTATCTTGTTTGGTTTGAATAGCCTCTAAATGAAAGGCACTATGATTTGCTATATCTACTACAGCTAACCCTCCTATTTCTAACCCCCATTTTGAAGCATTAGAAACTCCAGACCAATACCATCCAACATGAGCTGTTTTCTTTCCTGATTTACTAATATGGCAAGGATCAAAGGCTATAGCCAAGGTTGAACTACAGTTTGACTGTATTAAAATTCGATTAAACTCCATAAAGTTAAAATTATTAGAGAATTGTTTTCGAAAATATTGTTCCCCATATTTTGAATAACGTGATAACTGTAAAAAATTAATCCTCCCTATTATCCCTAAAAATAAACCCAAGGTGATGCTTATAAATTTAGATTGACTTTTATTAACGTTTTGCATTTGGTTTAATGCCTTATTTATGTGAACTTTGTGACTGGTTAATCCTGCGATAATCTTCATTAGAAATACTTTGTAAATATATCTAAATATACTGATTATCAATGGATTAACCTAATTTTTTCGGCTTAAATAACTAACAATCAGTTGTTTAAGTTAAAAAGCAACGAACTATTGTTATGATACGATTCTTGCTGATAGCGGTAATGACTTTATGTGTAACAAAATACTTAACGACACCATTTATTCGGTTTGGAGTGATAATCGAAGTGGAACATTAAATGTATGGGTTCAAAAAAATTCAATTACAGGTGAACTTTTGTCTATACAAAATATAACATCCAATAACAGGATTAACATTTATCCTAATCCTTCAGCGAATACTATACAAATTAAACATCCACTTGATTGTGTTGAACTTCAAATATTTTCACTAGAAGGGAAACTTATATTAACTAACCCTAATTATCATTCCAATGAAAAAGTTTTCATTGAAAAACTACCAAAAGGGGTTTATATTTGCACGTTAAATAATGGTCAATTTTCCGGTTCTTTTGTAAAAAAATAAGTCAGATAAAACTTATTGAAACGAATAAACGCTTGTGGGGGTAACACAATAATCCAAAGAAACATCGTGTGCTTCTGTTTCGATAATTCCATTGATGGGTTCAAAAAAAGAAATTCCTATCTTTATGCAGTTCTCATTACATTTTATCAAAAAAGAATCATACAAACCTTTGCCATACCCAATTCTGTTTCCTTTTTTATCGCAAACTAATAGAGGTACTAAAACTATATCAATTTTATTTTCATCAAAAGGAATAAATTCCTTGGGGACAGGTATATTAAATTTATCCAAAACAAACAC
>WFNC01000126.1 GCA_015488785.1 Flavobacteriales bacterium
AAGAACAGTTGATTCTTGAATACTTGATTTGTAAACAGCGTCATTTTCTTCGTTGAAATAGTTAAAAATATGCGTGTCGTAATGTGACGAAACATCAAATGCTTCTTTTGCTAATTCCTTTCTGTTTTCAATTGTTGTAGCGCCTGAATCATTTGTTAAGTAATCTAATATTTTGTCATATTGATTTTTTGAAGATACAATTGCAACATCTTTATAGTTTTTCGCAGCTGCTCTAATAAGAGAAATCCCTCCAATATCTATTTTTTCAATAATTTCTGAGTGGCTTGCTCCTGAAGCAACGGTATCTTCAAATGGATACAAATCAACAATTACTAAATCTATTTCAGGAATGTTATATTGTTTAAGTTGTTCTTTGTCAGAATCATTTTCTCTGCGACTTAAGATTCCTCCAAAAACTTTTGGGTGTAAAGTCTTAACTCTCCCCCCTAAAATTGAAGGGTAATCGGTTAAAGTTTCAACGGGTGTAACTTTAACTTTTAAATTTTCGATATAGGCTTGAGTCCCTCCTGTAGAGAAAATTTCTACGTCTAATTCGTCTAGTTTAGTTATTATTTTATCTAGTTTTTCTTTATTGAAAACAGATATTAATGCTTTCTTAATTTTTTTTACTTGGCTCATTTTAATTGGAACTAACTTGTTGTATAGGTTTGCAAGACCTAAATATAGTTACAATTTTACTAACAAATCAAGGTAAGTATGTTGGCTGTAAAGTATTGTTAACAAGTCAAAACAAATGTTTATAATTTGAAGGAACAAGAGGTGTTTGGATTTTAACGCTTTTACTGGTTTATCTTCAAATGAACGAGCATTTAAATTACTACTTTAACAATTAATTATAAAAAAGCTACAATTTATAATTGTAGCTTTTTTATTGTTCAAGAAAACTTGAATATATTCATAATTCGAAGGTTAAATTACAAGCGTATAAATTGAATTTTAATTTTGAGGGCGATGTCTAAATATCATCATAAATTGACCATGTGCCATTCTTCTTGCAGCTTCTTTAGCATTGTTTGCTAGTTCTCCTTCGAAAAGAGAATCTATTGAGGTAAACCATAAATTTAACCATTCTCCAAAGTGTTTTTGATCAATTGTATGCGCTAGGTTTTTATCTACATTAATATGAGCCATTGATGGATTGCCTTTAAATTTTGGAACTCCAAATAAATTTGTTTCCCAAAAATCAGTGAGTTTCTCTAAGTGTGCAGGCCATTGTTCTTCGGCGATGTGTTTGTTAAATATAGGTCCTAAAAAATCATCTTTTCGAACTTTTGCGTAAAACAAATTAACCAATTTTGTAATATCTTCTCTGTTTTCAATTGTTTTCATTTGGTGATTCTGTTATTTTAATAATTGGGTTTCTATTTCTATTGCTTTTTTGAACAGTATATTGTTTTCAATATGAATGTGCTTATGTAAGTCTGCTTCAAACTCTTTAAGTAAAGCAAATGTTGTTTTGTACGAATTGCAAGCGTCTGTTGGAGGCGTGTAATTATTTGTTAATTTAGATATTTCTCTAAAACGGTCTCCTTCGGTGTCGTGATCTTGATGCATTATAGCTATCGGATTTTTAACTGTCCCAAAACCAGGTAAGTCCATGTCGTTGTTGTTCTTAAATGCTACTGCTAACTTTTTGAAATAGGGGAATAAAATTAATTCTTCTTTTTTCATGTGTAGCGTAAGTGCGTCTGAAGCTCCAATAAAAAGATTGTTTATTTCAAACAATTCAGGATGCTCAGCTCCATGAACACTGCAAATTTTATTTAGGTATTGTTTTATCTCAGGAATTTTATTTTCTACATAAATATGGTGATTGTTATAAACGTAATCAGCAAGAAAACCAATATCCCATTTTTGATAATCATCTGAATTATTTTCGGTTTTAAAAGTTTCTTTCAAGTTTATTATTAAGCTTTCTAAATCTAATTCATTGTCAGAACAAACCGTTTCTAAGCTTCTATTTCCGTTACAACAAAAATCTATTTTGTAATTAGAAAATATGGTAGCAGCCTTATAGTTATCCGCTACTAAATCACCTACAATTGTATTTTTATTTATTTCCATTTCTTTATCTTTTTAACCAGATTAAATTACGCTCGGTATTGTTTATTAATGCTTCTGCTAGGGTTATGTTTAACATCTCTTTTAAGTTAGCTCTTATTTCAATAAATTTGTGATGCAAAGGACATGGAGATTTTGAGTCGCATTTGCTTAACCCCAGTCCGCAACCAGTATAAATCGAATTACCATCAAATATATTTACAACATCACTCAATAGAATTGTATTTAAATTTTCTTCATCGATATAAAAACCGCCGTAAGGTCCTTTGACAGAACTTACAATATTATTTTTTGTTAATTGTTGTAAAATTTTAGCTGTAAAAGCAGGTGGAGAATTTATTTCTGAAGCTATGGTTGTTAAGCTTATCTTCTTTTTTTCGGACGTTTTATTACCAATATAGAGGACTGCTCTAAGACCATATTCACAAGATTTTGAAAACATATTATTTATATTTATGCAAATATAATACTTTTTCACATTATAAAGGAGTTACTTGTCCTTTATAAAAAAAAATATTCATCAAGTTTCTATTTTAATAAATGATATTCTATTTTTGTATAATATAAAATTTAAAGTAAAAAAAAATAATTTTGAAAACAGTCGTTATAGATAATTTTGATTCTTTTACCTATAATTTAGTCCGTTATATACATTTAGTGACAGAAATAAAACCGCATGTTTATAGGAATGATGAATTTGAACTGGAGGATTTAGATCGGTTTGATGTTATTGTTTTGTCTCCAGGTCCAGGACTTCCGCATGAGGCAGGAAAAATGATGGGTGTTTTAAGTCGGTATGCTACGACAAAAAAAATTCTAGGTGTTTGTTTAGGTCATCAAGCTATTGCTGAATATTTTGGATGTAAATTAAAACAGCTCGATGAAGTAAAACATGGCGTATCTTCTCCTTTAGTAATACAAAACAGAAGAGGACTATTTGATAACATAGTAAATAATACATTGGTAGGTCGATACCATTCTTGGGGAGTTGATAATGATGAGTTTTCAAAAGAATTGGTTGTAACTGCTAGAACTGAAGATAATGCTATAATGGCTTTGAAACATCGCTATTTACCTGTGTATGGCGTTCAATTTCATCCAGAATCTATCTTAACGCAAGAAGGATTGAAGATAATTAATAATTTTTATAAAATATAGGCTTGTAAAAACAAGATATAACTAACTTTGCAAACTATGAATATCCTTCCTAAAAAAAATGCCCCAAGAAGTTTTATATTTTTGATTGATGTACTTTTGTGTTTAACTGCATTAGCGATTGCTTATTTAATTCGATTTGATGTTGTTCAAATAGATGAAACAGCGATAAAAAATGAATGGAAAATTTTAAAATTTGCTCTACCTATTTATATTCTTATCCGTTCTGTTTCTTTTTATTTAGGTAAGACTTACTCAGGTATCATTCGATACACAAGTACACAAGATGCAAAAAGAATTTTCTTAGTGATTACGCTTGGGAGCCTATTTATGTTGGCGTTAGTTCCTGTTCGTTACTACTATTATGATCATTCATTTTTCTTGCCATTATCAATTATTTTTGTCGATTATTTAGCGAGTATATTTTTATTGGTGTCGATGAGAATGCTTGTGAAATTACTATATGTGGAAACTCAAAAGTCTAGAGGAGCTACAAAGAATATTGTAATATATGGAGCTGGCGAAATGGGGTTAATAACAAAAAGAACTTTGGAACGAGACACAAATATTCTTTATAATGTTGTTGGTTTTGTGGATGAAAATCCGAAATTGAAAAATAAACTACTAGAAAGAACAGCAATAAAAGCACAAAAACATATTGCTAAGTGGGCTGAGAAAACTAAAATTGACCATGTTATTATCGCGATAAAAAATCCGAAAGCTTCTAATACTCGAAAATTAATTGATACTTGTCTAAATCTAGATATTGAAGTTCTTACTGTTCCTCCAATTGAAAATTGGATAAATGGTCAGTTTACTTCTACTCAAATAAAGAAAGTAAGAATTGAAGATTTATTGGGGCGTGAGGAAATAGATTTGAGCACAGAAAATATTCAAAGTCAAATTGACAATAAAGTTATTATGATTACTGGGGCGGCAGGGTCAATTGGGAGTGAAATGGGAAGGCAGATTTTAAAGTTTAATCCGAAAGAAATTATTTTGCTAGACCAATCTGAAAGTCCTTTATATGAATTGGAGTTGGAATTGAAAAACGATGAGAGTTCAATCAAGAAGACAGTGGTAATTGCCGATGTTTCGAATAAAAATAGAATGGCGAATGTTTTTGAAACGTTCAAACCTCAGGTTGTGTTTCATGCGGCAGCATATAAACATGTCCCTTTAATGGAAAATAACCCCGCTGAAGCTATAAAAGTGAATGTAAACGGGAGTAAAATTCTCGCTGATCTTTCAAATGAATTTGGTGTCGAAAAATTTGTAATGATTTCTACCGATAAAGCTGTAAATCCAACCAATGTAATGGGGGCGTCCAAAAGAATTGCAGAGATTTATATACAATCGCTAAATAAACATTCTAACACTCAATATATTACTACTCGCTTTGGAAATGTCTTGGGAAGTAATGGAAGTGTAATTCCGTTGTTTAAAAGACAAATTGAAAAAGGAGGCCCGTTAACTGTAACACACAAAGATGTGACGCGTTATTTTATGACAATACCTGAAGCTTGTCAACTTGTTTTAGAAGCAGGGAGTATGGGCGTAGG
>WFNC01000127.1 GCA_015488785.1 Flavobacteriales bacterium
AATTTTCAGTTCCTGTTAATCCATTTCCGCTATTAGTAATTTGTAGTGGAATGTTCATATTGAACGTATTGGTCGTTGTACTGTTATTTGTTAAATCTAATGTGTATCCGCTAATATCGATTACGGCGTTAGATGTAATCGGTGTACTTCCTACAAAACTTAAAGGGTAACTTTGTTGCAATGAGGTTCCGTTTAGCGTAAGGCTAGGAATATTGATTGTTACATTGGCGTTGTGCATAAATTGAGAGCTTAAGTCAACAATTAATTGACCCGATTGAATGATTACACTATCGAGTAATGCTCCATTTCCAATTGTAAATGTATTGGTAAAGGGTTGTGTAAAAGTGATTGGACTTCCGATTGGTAAACCTAACAGACTTGTTTGATTGGCTCCAGACAAAGTAAATACATTATTATATGTTTGAGCGGGGATATTTATCATGTCGTTTGCCGACAATTCGAATAAGCGATCATTGAATACGATTTCGAAAAGATTTGTTCCATCATTATAGACAAAGTTATTGACGTCTAAGTTTCGTTCTAAGTCCCCTAAGTTTAACGTTACATTCCCTATTGGCAATGCAAAACTAGGATCCATTGTTGGGGTAGTTATTTTGTCTAATTGAATTTCTTTTTTTATGCAGTTCATCATTATTAATGAGATTGCAAAGAGCGGTAAAAGTACTTTTTTCATGGTTATGAATATTTTTTTTGCGAAGATATATCAAAAAAGTGAGTAAATGAGGTGTTACTTTTAAATTTCTGACACTAAGATGTTTAAATGTCCTTTTAGCCAATTGAAACTACTGATAACGAACACGCTTTAGTTTAATAAAATATATAACTTGCATAAAAGAGCGTGCCTATTGGAAAGGATTGATAAAAAACAGTCATACATTCCTATATTTATCTTTTTTTAACAAAGATAATAAGTTCATTTAATTATATTTGCACGCTTATTGATTACGTCCTAGTTAAGATTTAATCATTAAAAATAATTATTATGAAAAAAATAGCAATATCAGCTTTAATCTTTACTTCAATGTTTTCGTTTAACGCGACAGCACAAAGTAAATGTTGTAAAAGTAAAAAATGTAAGAACAATCAAACAATGGAATTAAAAACAGAATTAGATTCAGTAAGCTACGGTTTAGGAGTAAACATAGCTCAAAGTTTAAAACAACAAGGAATCACAGAACTAGAAATAACGGCATTTTCTAAAGGAATAGAAGATATGTTGGCTGGTAATGATTTAAAATTAGACGAAGCTAAAATTGGAGCATTACTCAACTCATTTATGCAAAAGAAAGCGGAAGAGAAAAGCGCAGGTGTAATTGAAGAAGGAAAAGCATTTTTAGCTAAAAACGGAAAAAGACCAGAGGTAACAACTTTGCCAAGTGGACTACAATACGAAATAATAGAAAAAGGAACAGGAGCTATACCGACAGCAGCTGATAATGTTACAACACATTACACCGGAATGTTAATCGACGGTACTGTTTTCGACAGTTCGGTAGAAAGAGGGCAACCAGCTACTTTTCCAGTTGGAGGAGTAATAAAAGGATGGACAGAAGCATTACAATTAATGCCTACAGGATCTAAATGGAAATTATACATCCCTTACGATTTAGCTTACGGAGAAAGAGGAGCAGGAGCTCAAATAGGACCATATTCAACTTTAATATTCGATATTGAGTTAATTTCTATTGGAGAGTAAAATAGATAAAAAATAACAAAACAGATAAACACTTTTGGAAACGAAGGTGTTTATTTTGTTTAATAAAACAAAACAAAATGAAATTACAATGGATAGTTGGAGGAGCAATCGCTCTTTCGTTAGTGAGTTGCGGAGAAAAAAAAGGAGACAGCGCAGAACATACGGATAATGCAAAACATAGTGAAGTTACAAACGGAACTAGCTTATTGAACAATGAACTAGATACTTTAAGTTATGCTTTAGGAGTAAATATTTCTGATGCTTTTTCTAAGCAAAAAATAGACGGAATTGTTGCAGATAAAATGAGCAAAGGTTTTACAGATTACGAATCAGGTAACTTAGAAATTGGCGCAAAAGAAGCTGCTACTATGATTTATAAATTTATGAACGAGCCTCGAAAAAAAGATTCTTTAGGTAATGTTCATTTATCAGCTTCTTACTTAGATTCACTTAGTTATGGCATAGGAGTAAACATTTCAGAATCATTTAAAAACCAAGGAGTTGAAGGATTAAAAGGTCAATTTATAGCAAAAGGATTTTCAGATTTTGCAAATGACAAATCTATAATTGATCCTGCTGCTGCATTAAATGCGATTCAAGTATTTCAAATGAATCATCAAAAAATAGCAGCAGAAAAAATGGCTGGTCCTGCAATAGAAGAAGGAAAAAAGTTCTTAGCAGAAAATGCAAAAAGACCAGGCGTTATAACTTTACCAAGTGGTTTACAATACGAAATCATAAAAAAAGGTACTGGAGAAATTCCTATTGCATCAAGTGTTGTATCTACCCATTATCACGGAACACTTTTAGACGGAACTGTATTTGACAGCTCTGTAGAAAGAGGAGAGCCGGCTCAATTTGGTGTTGGACAAGTCATAGCTGGCTGGACAGAAGCTTTACAGTTAATGCCAGTTGGATCTAAATGGAAGTTATACATCCCTTACAACTTAGCCTACGGTGAAAGAGGTGCAGGTAAAATAAAACCTTACTCAACACTAATTTTTGACATCGAATTGTTAGAGATTGTAAAATAATTTCACGTTAATTTTCGTAAAAAAAAGCCTTCAGAACATTCTGAAGGCTTTTTTTATTTCCTAGAGCAACAGCAAAGAGCTAATCAGTTTGAGTATAAGCCATTAAAACTTCATAAGGATCTTTATTTTGTACTTTAGCCATAAACCAAGAATAAAAAGCTGTTTTCTTTATTTCATTGTCAGCACTTTCTATCGAGTCGTCTTTAGAGACATTGAGTAAATCTTTGCTTGTAATTGAGGTTGGATCTTCAATGTATTTTTTAAATAATTTTAAGAAATAGATTACATCCTTGTATTGCGTTAAATCGGTTAATTCTTTGTTGTTTTTTATAATCGCATTAATTCGATTTAAAGCAATATCATCTTTACCCATTTCGAACTGCAAGAGCATTTCGATTGAATTTTTCTTGAAAACCCATTCTTGTCCCATAAGTTTTTTGTACCAACCATTGGAATGGTGCATTTGTATAAAAAATCGATTTGCCTTTCTATATTCTTTATTATAAGCATAGTAAGTCAATAAACTTAACTTTAGATTGAGTTCATCTTTCGTATTTATTTTAGTTTTAGAATTAAAAAACACTTCCAATGTTTCTATCGCTTGACTTATATTATTAGAAAGAAAATAGATAGAAGATTGTAGAGAGGCAATTTTGGCATAATAATGATTCAAATAACCAAGTTTCACACTGCTTAAACTCTTCTCAATTTCATCTAAATAAGTTAAACACTCTTCAAATTTATAATTACGATAAAGCGCATGACAGAGGATATACAATATTTTTATTTTGTAAGAAACATTGTGTTTCGTAAAACTATCTTGAGCCTTTGTTTTGTTGTACAAATCCAACGCAATAGGCTCTAATTCTCGAATATCTCTATTATACAGTAAAGAACCTCTTACAAGCTCTAAGTAATTACAAACCTGTTTTGGATATTGGTAAAAAGATGGGTGATTTAAGTCTATCTTACTTTTAAAATCTTCAATAAGGTTAGTTAATGATTGCGTTTTTGCTTCAACTTTAAAATGATGTAGTTTGTTTCTAACAATTGCAAGCGTGTCAATCAGTTTCTCTTCATTGTCTAAGTAATTTTTTATCGTATTTTTCTTCTCAATGGTTTCAGCAATGTTGATATATTCGTCGGAATACGAATATTCTAGCATAAGCATATAGGTTGCGTATAATCCATTGTAATTCTGAATTTTTAACGCTTTTTTCTCTACTTTCAATAAGTAACCCCAAGCTTCTTTTTCCAATTGATTATTAAAAAGAAAGCGACAAAGGTTTATTTCATTCAATAATTCACTTTCTCCCGTATTGTCATTTTCTATTTGTTTTAGAAAAATAAATACAATTAATTCTTTTTTTATCCGATTGCGAATAGCATGATAGTTGTTTGCATTATCTACCTTAGGCGACATATCGGACATTAAAGCTTTACTAATTTCAATATCTTTCCTGTTGTCTTTCCTTTTTTTTCGACCTAAGAATAAAAGAAATTCCTTTTTATCTGATTTAGATAAAGTTTTAAATATTTTCTCAATAAACATAATATAAGGTTAATTTACATTAATAATCTAATTATCATGAACTTATCGTTCAAAATGAAGTAATTTACAGGACAAAGGTATTGTTTTTAATTAAAGTAAATATTGATACCTTTGTTTTATAAGAACTTTAAATACAAAAACTATGAATAAATTAAAAATAGTAACCATTAGTCTTATTACTTTAGGTTCTTTCCTATCGATAAAAGGACAGGAAAAATTAAAAGAAGAAATAGAATATAAAAATCAGTTTTTTATGTTACCTACTAATCTAGTAGATAAAATTGTTCAGTTTGGATACGAGCGAAAACTTTCCAACGAGAACAACAATACAGTTATGGTTCAGTTGGGTGCTTACATCAACGGAAGCAATGTTTTGGAAGAAACAAAAATAAACGGAACAGGCTACAAATTAGAATTAAACTACAATGCTATTTTCGATAATATGACCAAAAACGAAAATAATGCTGCTAGTTTTTACATTTCTCCTTACTTAAATTACTTTAACTCAACCTTTAAAATAGGAAAGAACTATTTTAATAATTCGTACGCTACCGAAACAACAACTACAGATTCTACAGGTAATAGTATAACAACAAACGACTCCCTTGTATCGGATGGAAAAGGAAAATTAAGTGACTTTGGAGTTGGCGCACTCGTTGGTCTAAAATGGACTATAGCCAAAAGAATTGTCTTTGACTTCTACTTTGGCGGAGGTTATCAAAGAGCTAATTATAGTGGTGAAAATAAATTTACAGACCCTTTAAGCAAACAATTCATAGGAAACTTTGTTACAACAGGAATTTTGGGAAGAGCAGGAATTAGAATGGGAGTAAAGTTTTAATGTAATTAATAAAGCGAAAACAAACTATAAATAAGTATTTTACAACTATTTAAAAAATAAGTATTCAAAGTTTTTAGAAATTGAATAACCAAAAAACATTCGTTTCTTTGAAGTAGAAAATAAAAAAACAAAATTATGAAAGCAATAAAAACAACAATATTAACAGCATTAACATTAGGTTTATTTGCTACGACACAAGCACAAAATACAGAAATTGAAAAAGACAAAGAGGCAACAGAATATAAAAATCAATTTTATATGACGCCTACAGCTATGTTTTCAAGTACAATTCAGTTTGGATACGAAAGAAAAACATCGAGTAACACAAGTTTAATGGTAAGTGCAGGAATGTACACCCTAAACGAAAATGTGCTTAAAGATTTAGAAGTTAGTGGAAATGGATTAAAAGCAGAAATGTCATTCAATATTTATTCAAATGACTTGGTAGAAGGAGATAAAAACGATTTTCAATTTTATTTTTCTCCTTACGTAAGTTATTTCAATGCGAATTATAAAATTGGAAAAAACCATTTCAATAACAATTATTTGACAGAAACAAATTACGACTACACTAATTACACTGAGGAAACGGTAGTTGTTAATGCCCCTATTACAGAAGATGGTTCTGCGAATTTATCGAACGTAGGTTTAGGAGCTTTGATTGGTTTTAAGTGGACTATTTCTAAACGATTAGTTTTTGATTTTTACCACGGAGGAGGGGCTCAGTTAGCAACATATAGTGGAGAGAACAAATTCAAAAAACCTTTAAAGGATAATACCTTTTACAACTTTGCAAGTACAGGTGTAGTTGGTAAAATAGGGCTAAGAGTTGGTATATTATTCTAACCAAAAGAATACAGACTCAAAAAAATAGCGAACAAATTAACTTGTTCGCTATTTTTTTTGTTAAAAAACATGATTCAAAACATAATTAAGCAAAAAATATTTATTTTTTCATTACTTTTGAATCATTATAAATAACAAAGACCAAATCAAAATTGAATTGGTACAAATAAAAACAAAAAAAATGGCTTTCGAATTACCAAAATTACCTTATGCGTACGACGCATTAGAACCTCATATTGATGCTAGAACAATGGAGATTCACTATACAAAACATCACAATGGATACACTACAAAACTAAACACCGCTGTAGAAGGAACAGATTTAGCAGGAAAATCAATAGAAGAAATATTCGAGAATATTGATTTAACTAATGGTGCAGTAAGAAATAATGGAGGAGGTTTTTACAACCACCGTTTGTTTTGGGAAATAATGACACCAAACGGAGGAGGAGAACCAACAGGAGAATTAGCAACAGCTATAAACGAAGCCTTTGGTTCTTTTGAAGAATTCAAAAATAAATTTTCTGCTGCTGCTGCAACACAATTTGGTTCTGGATGGGCTTGGTTATGCGTACACAAAGGAGGAAAAGTTGACGTTTGTTCAACTCCAAATCAAGACAACCCTTTAATGAAAGGTGTTAGCTGTGGCGGATTTCCTATTTTAGGATTAGATGTATGGGAACACGCTTACTACCTAAACTATCAAAACAGAAGACCAGATTATATCAATGCATTTTTTAATGTAATTAACTGGGAGAAAGTTTCTGCTTTATACGCAGAAAATAAGTAATTAATACTTTATTGAATAAAAAGCGTTACTAATAATTTAGTAACGCTTTTTTTATGTTTATACAATTAAAAAATATCCTTAAAAATGACCTCCAATTCTTCTTTCCTATAAAAAAGTAAAGAAATATATTTATTTTACGCATTTTAATATTCAATTAGTATTATACCTATGGATGAATAAATAGTTACCATAATTACATTTTTTTGCACAACTTCACTAGCCGTAAATTCACGAGTCTAAGCATTATTTACAAAGTCATGTTGATAACGATTCAACCAAAACATTGACTTCTAAATATTGATAACCTACCTTTATAAAGGATAGATAATCAAGTTATTACATGTCTCACGTCAGTTTAATTAATTGTTCAACCTGATTGTCAGTTAGTTAAAAAAACTTGTTAATAACTAAACAAAATGTGAACTTTTTTAACTTGATTTTTGAAAGTTTTTTTTTAACTTTTGCACTCCCCTAAAAAAACTAATTATTTTAGATAAATAAGAACTTATGCAAATTACTCACATAATAAAAAGAGACAATGAAATAACTACTTTTAGCTTAGATAATATCGCAAGAGCAATCGAAAAAGCTATGATTTCTGTAGCGCAAGGATCTAAAGAAGACGCAAGTGCTATTTCTCAAATTGTTTTTGGCGTATTGCTAGAACGAAAACTAAAAGATTATTCATACGTTCCAACGGTAGAGCAAGTACAAGATATAGTAGAGGATAAATTAATGGACAGTCCATTTCGTTTAGTTGCCAAAGCATATATACTATATCGAGATGAACAAGCAAGAAATAGAAAGTCAGATATTTTTGAAAAAAGGATAAATTTAAAACCTTACGAATATCCTGAATTGAATGAATATGTAGATGCGATAAGACATTCTTATTGGATTCATACCGAGTTTAATTTCACAAGCGACATACAAGATTACAAAACAGCAATATCAGAGCCCGAAAGAAATGCGTTGAAAAATGCTATGCTTGCGATTTCTCAAATAGAAGTTGCTGTAAAAACATTTTGGGGAGATATTTATCAAAAAATGCCTAAGCCAGAGATTGGTTCAGTAGGAGCAACTTTTTCAGAAAGTGAGGTAAGACACCAAGATGCCTATTCTCATTTGTTAGAAATTTTAGGATTGAACAATGAATTTAAAAACCTAAAGAAAAAACCTGTTATTATGAAACGGGTTCAGTATTTAGAAAATGCATTAAAAAATTCGAAGAGTGATGACAACCAAAATTACGCTGAATCTATTTTACTGTTCTCTTTATTTATAGAACACGTTTCTTTGTTTTCTCAGTTTTTGATTATAATGGCTTTCAATAAACATAAAAACTTATTCAAAGGTATCTCTAACGTAGTAGAAGCAACATCTAAAGAAGAACAAATTCACGGAGATTTTGGAATTGATATTATCAAAATTATAAAAAAAGAAAATCCAACTTGGTTCAATGCCGAATACAACGAAATGATTAGAAAGGTTTGTAAAGAAGCTTTTGAATCAGAGAGTGATATTATAGATTGGATATTTGAAAAAGGGGAATTAGATTTCTTACCAAAAGATGTTATAAATGAATTTATTAAAAACAGATTCAATAATTCATTGGAGAGTATAGGAATTGAAAAAGTATTTGAAGTTGATCAAAAGCTAGTAGAAAAGACAGAATGGTTTGACGATGAAATAATCGGAACAAAACACGGAGATTTCTTTGTAAAAAGATCTATAAATTATAGTAAAAGAACTAAAAGTATTACAGGAGACGACTTATTTTAAGACATTATATGAACAACAAGGAACAAGATATAAAAAAAACAACAGATTACGAAATGCTAGTACAAGCACAAAAAGAAGCCCGAGCAGAAATGAATAAAACAGAAATTTCTTGGCTAACAGAGAATAGTAGAAAATTTTTGGAGTCAGGTTATTTAACTGACGGAGTAACTCCTGAAGAAAGAATAATGGAAATTGCTCAAAATGCCGAAGATATTTTAAAAATAGACGGCTTTGCTAATAAGTTTTATAACTATATGGCAGAAGGGTATTACTCATTAGCTTCTCCTGTTTGGTCTAATTTTGGAAAAAAAAGAGGATTACCAATTAGTTGTTTTGGATCTCACATTGCCGACGACATGGGCGACATTTTATTTAGCCAGTCAGAAGTAGGTATGATGTCTAAACTAGGAGGTGGTACTTCTGGTTATTTTGGAAAATTAAGAGCAAGAGGTACAGATGTGAAGAATAATGGTTCATCTTCTGGATCAGTTCACATTATGCAATTGTTCGAAAAAATGGTTGATGTTGTCAGTCAAGGATCTGTGAGAAGAGGTCGTTTTGCTCCCTATTTACCAATAAGTCATCCTGATATTAAAGAATTCTTAGAAATAGGAACAGAAGGTAATCCAATACAAGAATTAACACACGGAGTTACAGTTAGTGATGAGTGGATGCAAGAAATGATTGATGGTGATTCGGATAAAAGAGCGCTATGGGCAAAAGTATTGCAAAGAAGAGGAGAAATAGGATACCCTTATATTTTCTTTAGTGACAATGCAAACAACGGAACGGTAGATGTTTACAAAGATAAAAACTTAGAAATTTACGGAAGTAATTTATGTACTGAAATTATGCTTCCAACAAATGATGATTGGTCATTTGTATGTTGTTTATCTTCTGTAAATTTATTGCATTACGACAAGTGGAAAGATACAGATGCTGTAGAAACTTTAACTTACTTCTTAGATGCAGTTATGGAAGAGTTTATCCAAAAACTAGAAGCATATAGAGATTCAGAAGACAGAGATGATAAACTTACGTTTACTTTCATGGAGAAAGCCTATAACTTTGCTAAAGACAACAGAGCTTTAGGTTTAGGAGCTTTAGGATGGCATTCATTGTTACAATCAAAAATGTTAGCTTTCGATAGTGGAGAAGCTTATGAATTAAATTCAGAAATCTTTAAAACGATAAAAGAGAAATCTTACAAAGCCTCAGAAGAATTAGCTAAACTTTACGGAGAGCCAGCTATTCTTAAAGGATATGGAAGACGTAATACAACATTAAACGCAATTGCTCCAACTACATCATCAGCATTTATATTAGGGCAAGTTTCTCAAGGAATTGAGCCAATGTGGTCTAATAGCTATGTAAAAGATATTGCTAAAATTAAAACAACAATTAGAAATTCATATTTAGAGAATCTATTAGAAGAGAAAGGTCAAAGTACTTCGGAAGTTTGGAAAAGCATAAGAGATAACGATGGTTCTGTTCAGCACCTAAGCATTTTAACAGATCATGAAAAGGATGTGTTTAAAACCTATTCAGAAATTGATCAAAAAGTAATCGTTTATCAAGCGTCAAATAGACAAGAGTTTATCGATCAAGCGCAGTCCATAAATGTTATGGTACATCCAGATATGCCGATTAAAGAGGTAAATGATATTTACATTACAGCTTGGAGATTAAAAATAAAATCGATGTATTACCAACACAGTATGAATGCAGCTCAAAAATTCAAACAAAAGAAAGAGTGTGCTAGTTGTGAAGGATAAAATAGAGTATTAAATTCAAGCAAAATAGTTTACGCTTGAATCAATTTAAAATTAAAAAGGCTTTGTGTAATTCTCACAAAGCCTTTTTTTTTGTATCTTCGAATAAATACAGAAGTATTATGATGACGAATAATACGAATTGAATATTCAACTGGTCTAAGCGTTTATAAAAACAAATCGATATGTATAAGACACTCCTATTCTTCCTTCTTAGTTTTAGTACTAGTTTAATGCATGCTCAATACTACGGTTTCGAGAGAGTTGATACGATAGTCGTTTCGGTAAACAGTTCTAACTTAGAACTTCCTTGGGCTGGAGGTCTAAATGCAGCTCAATTTTCTACACTTGATTTGAACAACGATGGAATAGAAGATTTGTTTGTCTTTGATAGAACAGGAAATAAGGTGTTAACTTTTACAAACAATGGAAGCTCATACGAATACAGCCCCGAATTTGAATCTAGTTTTCCAACTTTACAGGCTTGGGCAATTTTAAGAGATTATAATTGTGATGGTAAAAAAGATATATTTTCTTACGTTTCGGGAGGAATTGGAGTTTGGAAAAATACGTCTTCTGGAGGAGTTTTAAGTTTTGAAAGAGTAGGAGATTCTTACATCGAATCTTATCAATATAATTTTACAACCAACCTTTTTGTCAGTCGAGTCGATATTCCAGACATCAACGATATTGATGGCGATGGCGATTTAGATGTTTTAACTTTTGGAGTGCTTGGTTCAAGGTTAGAATACCACAAAAACCTAAGTATAGAACAAGGATTTGGATGTGATTCTTTAGTTTTTGAATTAAGTAATAGTTGCTGGGGTCACTTTTTAGAAACAGGAGGAAACACCAATGTATGTTTATTGAAAGACACTTGTTCTTCAACTTCTAACGTTCCCAATCCTCAAAAAGAAGCATTAAAACATACAGGTTCAACTATTCTTAGTTTAGATTTTAATAATGACAATGTAAAAGATATTCTTTTGGGAGATGTTAGTTTTAACAATATAATTGGATTAACAAATGACAATACAGGTGTAAATATGAATACTTCTATGATGAGTCAAGACCCCAGTTTTCCAAGTTATGACACGCCAATAGATTTGGAACTTTTCCCAAGTATGTATTTTGAAGATGTGGACAACGATAATGTAAAAGATTTAATTGTAAGCCCTAATACGCCAGATTATACCGAAAATAAAAAGAGTGTTTGGTTTTATAAAAACAACGGAACAAATACACTACCTGTTTTTAATTTTGTAGAAGAAGATTTTTTACAAAACAAAATGCTAGACTACGGAGAATCTGCTTATCCTGTTTTATTTGATTATAATAATGATGGATTATTAGATCTTTTTGTAAGTAGTTTCGGCGTATTTGATGCGGGGACTTATAAATCTAAAATTGATTTTTATTTGAATACAGGAAGTGTAACAGAACCAATTTTCGAGTTACAAACAGTAGATTTCGCATCTATTTCTACGCTTGGATTAGGTAAAGACATTTATCCATGCTTTGGGGATATAGATGATGACAATGATATAGATATGCTTATTGGAAATTATGATGGAAATGTCTATTTGTTTGAAAACACAAGTAACAGTTTAACTTCAATGAGCTTTACGAATGGGCATGTAATCATAAATGACGATAGCGGAAATCCAATTGACATCGGTTCGGGAGCAAAGCCGACTTTGTTTGATTTAACTAAAAACGGTATTTTAGATTTGGTTGTTGGTGAAGAAAGGGGGAATTTAAATTATTTTGAAAATGTAGGAACAGCTACAAACCACTCTTTTAGATTGCAAACAGAAACCTTTGGAAACGTAGAAGTTAGCGAATGGTGGACTACAATTGGAAATAGTATTCCAACTTTTATAACCAACTCAACCAACGAAACAATCTTGTTTGTAGGAGCAGAAGAAGGAGTAATGTATCACTACAACAACATTGACAATAATCTATCTGGAGTCTTTACAGGAATGGACACCATAAAAACGATCAACAAGGGACCTAATGGAGCGCCAGCAATCGGAAATTTGAACAACGATACTTATCTCGATTTAATCATCGGAAATGAAAGAGGAGGACTTACTTTTTACTATGGAAAAGAAGGTACAGCTCCTGATTTTATTAATGAAAATAACGATCATAATACTTGGATTGTTTATCCTAATCCTTTTAAGAATAATTTCACGGTTAAACATTCATTTTTAGGTAAAACGCAATACTTAATAACTGATATTACAGGCAAAACAATCTTGAAAGGAGAATTAACAGAAAATGAAATTTCAACAGCTAATTTAAGTCAAGGAATTTATTTACTTTCATTAATTAACGATGCTAAACGCTATACTCAGAAAGTAATTAAAGAATGATAAATCCAATTGTAATTTTTGATGGTGACTGCGCATTCTGTAATAAATCTGTAATGGTTATTTTAAAAAATGACAGAAAACAAAACATAGAAGTTTGTTCCAACCAAAGTGAAAAAGGGAAAGAATTAATACAAAAATACCAGATTACTGAGGTTATAGATTCTACAATTATTTACATTATAGAACATAAAGTCTATTATCGTTCCACTGCGGCATTGCAAATTAGTAAAAGACTAAGCGGTTTATATCCAATTTTAGCGTTATTCCTTATTGTCCCAAGCTTTCTAAGAGATGCAGTTTATGATTTTGTAGCAAAGCATCGAAAAAAAATTATAAGAAAGGATTACAGCTGTGAATTTGTAACGGATAAAAAAATTAGAAATCGGATACACTTTTAATTTATAACATTAATCAAAAGGTTCTACAGAGTTTCGTTTGGGTAGCATACCCATAGCAATACATCAAAGTTTAATACTATAATTAATGTTTTTTGTAAAATGTACAAAGTATTATGTACAATGCTGTTTTTGCTTGCTGAATTCAAGTCACAAAAAACTTATCCTTTTTACGAAAAATTAAATTCATACCCACACCAAAACCTGTAGAACTAATCAAAATAACACCAAATGAATATTTCAAATTGGTATAGAAAATAATGATAGCATAATTTAAAAATCACGCTACCATTATTTTTTTTGATTCTATTTTGTTCTCAATTCTCAGTAGAGCTTTGTTATAAAAATTAAGCTTTAGAACGATTTCCAAGCATAAGTATATCGGTTACAATAATCTCTGTAACGTATCTTGTAATTCCGTCGCTGTCTTCATAGCTTCTATTGTTTAGTTTACCTGAAACGCATATTTCTTTTCCTTTTTCCAAGTACTTTTCGGCTAAAAGGGCTTGATTGTTCCAAGCCGTTAGATTATGCCATTGTGTTTCTTTTATTATTTCTCCACTTTTGTTTTTATAACTTTCATTTGTTGCTAATGTAAGTTTAGCCATTTTTTTTCCATTGCTCAATTCTTTTATTACTGGATCTATTCCTAAGTTTCCGATTAGCTGCACGTTGTTTCTTAAATTATTCATAATAGTTGTTTTAATAATTGGTTCTAATATTTGTTTAATTGCTTAGTAACGTAAACCTGTATTACTAAGAAAGTCGATTAGCGATTAATTGACGATGCAAAGAAAAGAGCGTTTCCAAAGTTTTATCGGTAGTTAATCAATTAACATTCGACT
>WFNC01000128.1 GCA_015488785.1 Flavobacteriales bacterium
ATTCAGATGGAGAACACGCTTTACCAGAAGCTGAAGAGGAAGAAGTAATGGAAGTTATTGAAGAAAATAATGGTTCTGTTGTTGAACAATTAGATACAATGTTAGCTGATGCTAAAATTGAACCAGAATTAATTGCTTCTTTAGGAGAAGGTTTAAGAAATTTAAGTACTACAGCAAGTGGACTTGGATCTATTGGTGATGCATCTGCTGCAACAGAAGAGTTTGTCGGAAATATTAAATCGGCTTCTTCTAGAGTTGGTAAATTATCTGATGCTTATGAAAATGCGGCTGCGTCTTTAATGGGATTAGTGGATACACAATCTGAAGGAGCTAACTTTGGTGAAGCAATGAAAAACGTTTCAGGTAACCTTTCTGCATTAAACAATGTTTACGAAATGCAATTAAAAGGAGCATCAGAACATTTAGAAACGACAGAGAAAATGTATGGAGGAATCAATGAATTGATGACGAATTTACATTCTTCTTTAGATGATACGAAAAAATATAAAGAGACAATGGCTGAATTAAGTAAAAACTTATCAGAATTGAACTCAGTTTACGGAAATATGTTATCTGCAATGGGTGGAGGTAATAGAGCTTAATATTAAGCTGGATTGTTATTAATTCAAAAAATCAATTTAGAAAATATTAACCTATTAAAAACTAAAAATTATGAGTGGAGGTAAAGAAACCCCTAGACAAAAACTGATTGGTCTGATGTACTTAGTACTGATGGCCTTATTAGCAATGAATGTATCAAAGTCAATATTGAATGCATTTATAACAATTAATCAAAAGTTCGAAGATTCGGCAACCTTGATTACAGGAAATACAGATGCAGCATTAGATGTTTTAGATGGTCAATTAGCTATCGCTAAAGGTGATGAAAAGAAATTAATTATTGCGATACAAGACGAAGCTGTCAAAATCCGAAATTTAACTCAAGAAACGGCTAATTATTATGTAAAAAAAGCAGGAGACATGATTAATGCTTCTGATCCTGTAATGCCAAACCCTTTTTATAATGTTGCAGACAATGGTAACTATACGTTAATGAATATGGATACATTAACGAATAAAGATGATTATGATACACCTGGACATATGTTCCTTCAAGTTGAGGATCCTATGGCTCCAAATGAAGCGGGAGATTCGATTAGTAAAATGTTAATTGATTATAGAAATCAACTTGTTGTTTTAGCTGCAGCACGTAAAGAAGGTAAAAAAACTTACTCTTTTGACCCTGAAAGTGTAGTTAGACCTCATACGGTTCACGAACACCATGAGTTTGAAAGCTCATTAGAAGAAGCTTTGAAAACGGTTCATGAAGATGATAGGTCTAGTATAAAAAGAATAATGCAGATATTAACACCTCCCAAAGAGGTTCATAATCATCATGACCCGAATAAAAATTACTCTTGGGTAGCTTACCAATTTGATCACGCAGTAATTGTTGCAGCTGCAACAATTTTTACATCTCTTAAGAATGATGTAAGGATGGCAGAATCTATAGCTATAGACCTTATTACAGGACGTGTTCAACAAGAGACATTTAAGTTTAATAAAATTGAACCATTGGCATTTTCAAGTACAGCCTATATAAATCAAGGTGACTCTTTAGATTTAAAAGTAATGATTGCAGCTTATGATACTACGGAGAAAATGAAATTACACTATTGGATTGATGACACCACTCGATCTGAAGCAGGAAAGAAAACTTTTAATGGTAAAGCAGGAAAACCTTTGGCTTTAGGTGGTAGTGTTGGTGAGCATACTGTCGTTGGTTCTATTGCTGTAAAAGAAAAAGGAGTTGAAAAATGGAAAGGTTGGAAATTTAAGTATAGTGTTGGTGCACCTAATGGAGCTATTGCAAATGCGGAAATGAATGTTCTTTATAGAGGTTGGGATAATAAAATTGAAGTTTCGGCTTCAGGTTATGACCCTTCTACTGTTTCTGTATCTTGTTCTGGATGTAAAATATCTAAAAAAGGAGATGGTTATGTAGCTAGAGTTTCAGGTAGTGGAAAAAAAGCTACTTTAAATATTACAGCTAAAGATGCTGATGGAGCAAGTGTTAAAATTGTAAGTAAAGAATTTAGAATATTTAATTTACCTTCACCTAAACCATATTTTGCAGGGCAAACTTTTGATAAAGGTGTTATGAAAAAAGCAAAGGCTTCTAGTGCTTCTATTGTAAAAGCTCTTATTGGAGATAGTCCTTTAGATGTTAAGTATTCTGTTGTTAGTTTTAAAATTTCAGGGATAAAAAATGGGAAAGGGTTTGATATGAAAGCTAAGGGTAATAAGCTTACAGGACAAATGAAATCATACATTAAAAAAATAGGGAAAGGATCAAAATTGATTATTACTGATGTGTTCGCTAAAGGGCCTGGTGGAAAAGCTAAAAATATTGGAGCTTTAGTTTTTAAAGTTATATAATTTAATAAAAGGAATTATGTTAAAAAATTGTATTAAAATATCAGCAGCTTTGATGATTTTCGCATCTCAAAGCAGTTATGCTCAACAAGTTCTACCTAGTTCAGGAGTAACTGTAGAGTCAAACGTTTTAGATGGGGTTTATGTACAAGAACATATTCCGACTAAAAGAATAATTCAATATGCATCACTTCGTGAAGCTGATGTGCTTTGGTCTAAACGTGTTTGGAGAACGATAGATTTGAGAGAGAAAATGAATCACCCTTTGTTCTATCCGTTAGAACCTCTGTCTGATAGACGTTCGTTATGGGATGTTATCCGTTACGGAGTTTTGACCGAAGGAGCTATGACGATTTATGATTTAAAAGGATTTGAATTAGATGATCAATTTAAATATCCTGTTAAACCAACAAATGGTAATGCTCAGGATCCTGAATTTCAAAAGAAGCTTTTAAGTTATTTTGGTTCTGAAACAGAAATTGAAAAAATGGATGAAAACGACGAGGTTATTTATGATGATTTGGGGGATGCTGTTTTAGTGACGGTTGTTACTGAATATGCCTCAAGTGACATTATTCGTTATGAATTGAAAGAAGATTGGTTCTTTGATAAACAACGTTCTGTTATGGATGTTAGAATAATTGGGATTTCACCTTTAGTTTATAAAAGAGATCCAAATGGAGATGTTGAAAGTGTTAAAAATCTATTTTGGCTTTATTTTCCTGAATGTCGTTATACTTTCCAAAACTTTTTTGTTTACAATGGGAAAAATGATGCCATGAGAATGTCTTTTGATGATTTGTTTTGGAAAAGAAGATTTTCTTCTTATATCCACAAAGAAAGTAATG
>WFNC01000129.1 GCA_015488785.1 Flavobacteriales bacterium
AACTCTAAAGCGTAAAGTACATGTCCTTCTCCACTATTATTTGAGTTAGACCATCTAAAGAAAACATCACTAGGTAATAATCCTTTTGCGATATCTCCCGTTAACATTCTATTTATTTTTGATGTATCTCCTGCTTTCGCAATCCCTACTGAATATTGACTTATTCCGTTTTGAACATTCAACAAACTAAATAATGGCCCGTCGATTAAGTTTTTTTCTTCTTCAACTGTAGTATCTTTTACCGCAACTTCTTCTTCTAATTCTAATCCTTCAACTAACTCAGTAGAGTCTTTGGTTGTTGTTGTCGAATCTTCAACTACCGCTATTTCTTCAACAACTGCTTCTTCAAGAACAACTTCAGAAGGTTCTGCTGTAATTGCATTTTCTTTCAAGCTTTCATTTAATAAAAAGAAAGCGTCTGTTAAAGGCTCACTATACCCTAACCAAAACCCTAACTCAGCACGAGATTGTAATAACTTACGAACTCTTTCTTTATCTTTTGCTCCTGGTAATTCAATGTGTAAACGACCAGATATTGGTTGTTTTTGAATACTTGGTTGAGAAACACCGAAACGGTTAATTCTTGTTTCAATAATTTTCTCCGTATTATCAATTGCATTAACAGCTAATTCTCTTAAAGTAGCAATCATTTTAGCATTGTCATCGTCTAACGAGAAGTGTTCTTTATCTCCTACATTAAAGAATGTCATTTGCTCTTTTGCATACTCTCCACTATTGTATGCTTTTTCAAACAATGAAATAAAATCATCACTTTCTCCTGCTCCAAATTCTTCCATTGCTTTATTGTAAGCAACTCTAAAAGCTGGTTTTGGTGAGTTTCCTGCTTTATTAAGTACTAAGTCTTGAATAGAAATTTCTAAGGTAACACTCATACCTCCTTGTAAATCTAATCCTGTTCCTAGTTTTTGATCGTTACATTGTCTGTAAGTCAATCCGAATACTGGATAAATTGCATCATCAGCATGATCAGAAATGTATGCTGTTTCAAAGAAATTTAATGCTGCTCGTTTTGATTTTGGGTTTACTTGCCCATTTTCATCATTTATATATAAGGTATCTCTACCTGTTATTATAAATTCTTCGCCTTGGTTAACTAAATCGTCCCATTGCTTTTCTGCGGTTTTTACTGCTGTATTTTCTAATCCTTTGGTAACCCATGAAAAAGATAACTGATAAAGACATGCAACTGTCAATAAAATGGTAAAAAACCAAATGGCTCCTCTGTTTTGCATTTATTTTTGTTTTTAATTGATATACAAATTTCTATTTTCAAGAACAATAAACTAAGTCAAAAGACCGAAACCCCTTGTCATCATTCACTTTCCTCTATTTATTCCCAGCTAGATATTACAATCCCACCGAAAACAAGTCCGCAAATATAGAATTTCATTCAGTTATACACAACATTTTTGATAAAACTATGAAAAAAATACACTTTAGTCGTTTTTTAGTCTTCCAGAATCGGTGTCTATTTAGTTCAAATAGCACTAAAAAATAGCTTTTTTATTCATGATTCAACATCGTAGGTAAACTTACTAAAAATCTGAGCAATCACCCTGCAGCAATTGCAGCGACGCTTATTTTTACGTCAGGTATTTTATTCAGAATAGAACAACATTCGACCATTGTAGCGCCTGTTGTAATAACATCGTCCACCAATAAAATATGTTTTCCTTCGAGAAGTTCTGGATTTATGATGGAAAATTTATGTTCCACATTGTCGTATCGTTCTAATCTTGATTTCTTGGTTTGTGTTTCTGTAAACAATATTCTTAACAATGAAGTGTCATTCAATTCACAAGCCAATACATTTTGAACGCCTTGAGCAATGAACCAACTTTGATTATACCCTCTCATTTTTTGTTTCTTGGGATGCAAAGGGACAGGTATTACTACGTCAATTCTAAGGTTAGAATCTTTAATTTCTTTTCCTATTTCAACTCCTAAAACTCTTCCTACTTCGGTGTTTCCTCTGTATTTTAAATCATAAATTAAATTTTGAAGACTACTCCCTTTTACGTACTTAAATGATGTAAAGGCATGTTCCAAAGGAATCTTTCCCCAAAAAAGTTGTGCTATTTTATTTCCCTTATCAAGAAATTCATAAGACTTTGGAAAACTAGCAAAACAACTGGCGCAAATAATTATTTTTGGACTTTCAATAACGGAATTACACCCCCCACAGACATTGGGATAAAGTAAGTTTAAGAATCCGTTTACAAATTTCATTAGTTTCTCTTTTGATGAAAACGCTCTATGTCTTGATGTAACTCGACGAGTTGACTGTCTGTTACTTTCTGGTCTGACAAGATTTTGAATGCCTTATATATTTTAGAAATTAATTCTTTTTCTACTCCAGATTTCAAATGAATTTTTTCTATTACTTCATCATTTACAATCGAAAATGAGATATAATAATGATGCTTTATAAAATTAGTAAAATTACTTTCGATGTGTTTTATTATTTTTTCGTGCTGATTTTGTTGCTGATACAACTTTGCGATGACTTCTACAAATTCTAAACTCGAATTTTTATCACTTTCCAACGGTGGTATTATTCGTTGTTTTCGTTTACTCTTGATAATTAAATATAGCAACAATCCTAAAATACTCAAAACCAAAGCAATCGTCAACGAAGGTACGCTTAAAATAAATTGTAGTGGACTGGACTTCGAGTACTCTTTCGGTTTTTGAAGCTTTTCGGGATTACTATCTCCTCTGTAAGTCGAATATTTCCCAAAGTTTTCGTGCCAAAAATAATTTCCTTTCGGAAAATGAGAAAAAATAATCTCAGCATGATTCTTACCTCCCTCAGTTGCTACAAATGCATTAGAAAATGCATCGGGAAGGGCATGAAAAATAAAACTCCCTTTTCCATATTTAATTTTTAAACAAGCGACATTGTATTCATTAAAATACAAAAGATCAACCGCTTCGTCATTAATCGCATCAGCATTAAAAATATACCAATTCTTATATTTAGGTAGCGAATGGTAATTCAATTCAGAATTTTTAAGCTCCAAAGGCTTTTTCTGTTTAAAATTTGGATGCGCAAAGCTCAATTCTACCGAGGTATCTCCTTCTACATAAAAAGGAGTATCGCTATTAGGCAACAAATAATTAGCAAAGTCTAAACTCATCGATTCACAAGCTATTATGGCGCAATTTCCTTCTTGAACAAAATCAAAAAGATAATCATTGTCAATTTTTGTTAAGGTAAATTCTTCGGCAACAGAAACATAGATATTCGGAAATTCATTTTCAGACGCTATCGGAAGTTCTTCGCTTAAATTCTCAAAATAACTCGTCTGTATTCTTTTTATCGTATTGGTTAGTTTATAACCTGTCAACAATTTGTAGAGTAAATGTGTCCCAGAAGGATTTATCTTTTTTTGATCTATTTCTTCAAACTCTTCCGCTACCAATTCCTTTTTAGAAACCTCAGAATCCGCTGTTTTTGAGTTCCCTTTTGCTAATCTATTCACCAACAACAATGCGCCGAAAACAAAAATCACAGCCAAGCCTAAAAAGATATATTTTTTATTTTTATTAATGACTTTCTAACTCTTTTAGTAATTGTTTTAACTTAGGTTCTACTGCAGAATAGTCAGCTTGCTTAATTTCATAATCGCCGTACCAAGCCAATTCAAAGATGGTCACGCTATCGTTAAACAAATTATATTGCTTCCTTTTTCTCATTTCAGAAAGGTAAGCGCTATTGGTTTTCTCTTTCTTCCAGGTTATCCATTTTTTTGATGACAATTCTTTTAAAATAAAGATAAAGTAAATTCGAATTGCCAATCGGTAATCTTTTTCCTTCAATGCTTTTTCAAGCATTTTCTCTAATTCTGACGTTGGAATTTCAACAGGCGCTCGCTCTAGTGTTTCCGTTTTTATAGCTTTTCCTTTATCGGTCAATGACGTATTGATAAACAAAACATAGATCACATAACCTAAAAACACAGCCAATAAAGCATAAAGTAAAATAGATCCAAAAGTTCCTAATCCCTCAACATTTACAGCTGGATTTCGATTCCTTCGAGCTCTTCGACTCGCTTTATTTTGTTTCTTTTCTTTCGAAAAATAACTCCCTTTCTTTTCATCATGTTCTAAAGATTCGTAACCTCCCGAACTCGCATAATTTTCATAATCATCGTCTGCTAAATCCTCTCCATTATTTTTGGCATACTCTCCTTCAAAACTTTCTTCTTGATAATCATAATAACTTGCCTCTTGCGTATTCCCTTCATAATCCTGAGCCTTAAAATCATCTCCTTTTGCTTTCGCATTGCCCCTAGCCTCTCGCAACATTGTTTTTTTGACTTGCTCCCAATGGTTCTTGTCAAAGTTTTCTTGTACTGGGTTAGCATTCAAATAATCTTCTTGAGGATTTTCTTGCGCATACCCATTCCATAAAACCAATAAAAATAGAATTAGATGTATGCTTTTTCGCCTCATTAATAGCTGTTTATTCTTTAAAAAAATCTAAATTAATTAAATTAAGTGAATAACAAATTGAAAAAAGAGATAAGATACAAGAAAAGGCAAATTACCCCTAAGAAATCCCCCTCTTATAAAAACCTTAAATCAGAAAATCCCCAAGCATATTAAAACACTTGAGGATTTTTCCTTGAACCTAAATCATTGACGAATCAATATTTACTTATATTTTTGACGTTGGATTTTTCAACCCTTCATAATCACTTAATTCCATTTTTACTGAACCAATCAATATTTTTGCTTTAGCCAATAACAACATTTTATTTTCATCATCCGAAATCCAAACCGACAAATCATCTTCTTTTTTAAATATTCTTTCGGTCTGTACTACTGGGCAAAATTTAAGAGCATTAAATTTACCCGATTTTGTTTTCACTTTTTCTCTTCCCAAAAATTTAATTTTCAACGTATATGTTTCCCCATCAACAAAAGAATCAAAAGTAAAAACATCTCCTTTCTTAGCATTCGAAAAATCAATTGTTCTGGCGTAGTAAAATGAAGAAATCATATCTTGAACATTTGTAGGAGCCTTATATTCTTTCTTCCCTTCTTTAACTTTCCCTTTGTTTTGAATAAAAGTATAATCTTGACTAATTTTATAACCGCCCTCGTTCACTCTTCTGATAAACACCCAAGGAAACATCCCTTTTTTATCCATATAACTTTCATAACGGTCATCTACTTTAAAAAACCAATTAAAAGTCCCTAAACTCACCCCTTTTCCAACAACCCTCAATAAACTCCGACCATTCACCGCTTTATCTGTCTTTTTGACCTCCAACGTAGCTTTGGCTGCATCCATAAGTCCGTAATGCAACTTGTAAGTTAATTTTTCTCCTTCTTGAAAAGCGTTATTCTGTATCGTTCTATAACTAAACGCCGAAGCTTTAATTTGCTCATTATAAACCCCTTCCGAAGCTTCCATTCCCATAACTGTAATAAGTGCTAGTATTGTGATTAATAAAGTTTTCATAATTCAATAATTTAAGTTCGTTTAGCTATTTACAAAGTTAATGCCATCTTTTATTTTAAGCGACAATATTTTTACTTTTTTTTTAGAATAGCAAAAACTATTTTGGGCATATCCCTCACGCTATTTTTCAAGTCTGCTTGAAAAAATAGCGTGAGGGTCGGGCTATCCGCACTCGCTCTTTTTCTTCCATAAGTGGAAGAAGAAAAAGGAGCTCAAACAAATGCTACTATCCCTTATGCAAGAAAAAACTACGGTTTTGATCAACATTAGGAGGCTCTGAAAAAGTCTAAAAATAGATCATACGAGGCTACAAAACGAAGCTGAACGTCTATATCGCTAGTTGCAGGCTACGAAATAGGATGAGCTTTTTAATTTTGTAAAATGTACAACGTTCGATGTCAAATGTTTTTTTTGATATTCTAAACAAAACTTGAATTCAAGTAGTAAATGCACCATTTAGATTACTGTTTTATTTCTTTTTTATAAAATCCTCGTATCCTTTTGTCTTCATTGCTGTCGACTGATAAGGAACTATAGTATTTTCATCATCATACGCTTCAAATATTTTGTCTATTAGTTCTACTTTTATTGTATTCGGCTTTGTGTCTGGAAAATAATAAAGGGCTCTTTTTTCTCCAAGAATGACCAAATTACTTTGCTGTTTTTTAGAGTAATAATTTACATATTGAGCAGATTGTTCTACAAGTTCAAATATACCATCTTCAGATATTTCCTTTTCAATTCCGCATCCGCTCTCTAACAATTTGAAATTAATTTTTTTTGGAAATTCAATCGGTTCTGTAGCAGAAATTTTAAAGGTTATGTTTGTCGAATAACAGTCAGGTGCGCCACAATCAAATCCGTGAAGATTAAAGGGAAGTTCGAACTTAATTATATCGTCTATTTTATTTACTAGCCCTCTAATGTATAATTCTTGCAAAACTCTACTAGACTTTAGATTTTTACTCGGTTTTGAATTCAGAATTAAAATTCGCAAAGCGTCTTGAGTTTCTTCAAAAGTCAATTCTAGGTTAATTACTTTTTCACTTTGCATAACTGTTTTTTCAGGAACGACTTTAGTTCGAGTTTTAAATTTCTCGTTTTTATCTTTAATAGAGCAAGATAAAATCAGAAGGCTAAAAATGAAGAAAGTAAGTTTCATAGTTCGGTTTCTATTTGGTTTGTCATATGCTACCAAACAACAAAATAAGCATACTCAAATAATGGCACCCTATCTCATCTGTGATGATAAGGTTCGTTTTTTAGGATTGTAAAACCACGATACAGTTGCTCTTTAAAAATAAGGCGAACCATTTGGTGGGAAAACGTCATTTTAGACAATCCTATTTTTTGATTCGCTCGTTTGTAAACCTCATCGCTAAATCCATAAGCTCCTCCGACTACAAAAATTAATCTTTTTACTCCTGAGTTTAACTGTTTCTGTAAAAAAGAACTAAAACCAACAGAATTAAATTCCTTGCCATTTTCGTCGAGCAATATTATAAAATCCGATTTTTCAGTTTTACTAAGAATCAATGCTCCTTCTTTTTGTTTTATTTGTAATTCAGAAAGATTTTTGGCTTTTTTAAGTTCAGGTATCACAACTTCTTCGAAACGAATGTAGTGTTTTAGTCGCTTTTCGTACTCCTGCTCCCCTTCTATCAAATATTTCTTATTTGTTTTTCCTACTACTATTAATCTTACTTGCATACCAAAGTTTTTTCTTAACTTTGACAAATATAACCAATCCAAAATAAAATGACAATTAAAGATTTTGTTGCTTTAGCAATTGAAGAAGACATAAAAGATGGAGATCATTCTGCTCTAGCTTGTATTCCTAGTGAAGCAAGGGGAAAAGCCAAACTTTTGGTAAAAGAAGATGGTATAATTGCAGGTATTGAAATTGCCAAACAAATTTTTAAAGAATTTGACGATTCTATTGTTTTCGAACAACTAATAAACGATGGTGATTCGGTAAAGTATGGTGACATTGCTTTTTACATTGAAGGATATTCACAAAAACTACTAGGATCTGAACGTTTGGTGCTCAATATTATGCAACGAATGAGTGCTATTGCTACACTTACCAATAAGTTTGTAGTCGAAATTGGTGATTTACCAACCAAAATTTTAGACACTCGAAAAACGACTCCACTTATTCGTTTTTTAGAAAAAAGAGCGGTAAAAATAGGAGGTGGAGAAAACCACAGAATGGGATTGTACGATATGGTTATGTTAAAAGATAATCACATCGACTTTGCAGGAGGTATAGAAAAAGCGATTTTAAAGACAAATCAATATTTAAAGACAAATAATTTACATTTAAAAATAGAAATCGAAACAAGGGATTTGGACGAAGTCAAAGAAGTTTTACGAATTGGAAATGTTGATCGAATAATGCTTGACAATTTTTCGCACAAAGATTTGAGAACAGCTGTAGCTTTAATAAACGGAAAATACGAAACAGAAGCATCGGGAGGTATTAAATTATCGACGGTAAAAAGCTATGCCGAATGTGGTGTAGATTATGTTTCTTCGGGAGCTTTGACGCATTCGGTTCACAATTTAGATTTAAGCTTAAAAGCGGTATAAATTAGTTTCTTGAATTGGTACTAAACTCAAAAAAGCTAATCGTCTATTTTGAAATCGAATTTTAAAAGATAGAAAAAAAAGTTTATGCGTTAGGGATAGTAGTAATTGTTTGAGCTCTTTTTTGTTTTTTTAACAAAAAAAGCGAGTACGGATAGCCCGCTCGAACGCCCAAAGAATAAAGATTAATGAATTAGAATAGTCCTAATTATTATGGTGAAAAAACTAAAATATTATTTATTAAATAATCCATTTGTAAGGACGGCTCAAAATTGGAGTTCAAAAATTGTGTTGCCTGGTTTTGAAGGATTAACGCTTTACGAAGTTTTTATTTTTCTAATGGAATCTTTCCAAAAAGCGCAGTATGGAACAAGAAGTGCGGCTATTTCATTTAAATTTTTTGCTGCGATATTCCCTTCTTTAGTCTTTTTATTGTCCTTAATTCCATACGTTCCAATCGACAATTTTCAAGAAGATTTACTTTTTTATCTTTCAGAAATGTTGCCACACAACGCCTTTTCTATGGTTAAACATACGGTGAATGATTTGATTACTAAAAAACACAACGTGTTACTATCTGCGGGTTTTATTTTCTCATTATTTTACGCTTCCAACGGGCTAAATGCGCTACTCGACAGTTTTAACGATTCTTACCAAATAGAGAAAAAAAGAAGCACAGTTAAACAACGATTAATTTCATTTGGGGGGTTTGCTGTTATCACTCTTTTTCTAATTCTATCAATTTCTTCTCTTATTCTTGGCGAAATTGCGATTCATACGCTATTCAAAGGAGGTTTGAGTCAAATCGGAAATATACTTTTTCATCTTATCAGATGGGTTGTAATAATTGGAGGTACTATTTTTAGTGTGAGTACGCTTTATAATATTGGGAATCCAGAAAGAAAACAATGGAAATATTTTTCGGCTGGGGCGACTTTGGCTACCATTATTATTATTCTATCTTCTAAAGGAATTATTTTTTACTTCGACAATTTTGGAAAATACAATGAACTTTACGGTTCTATTGGGTCTTTACTAATTGTCTTGATTTGGATACAAACAATTAGTTACATCTTATTGGTAGGCTTCGAATTATCGACGCATACCGATGCACATAGTCTTCACAAGAATAATGAAATTAATAAACTATCTTAGCAAAATGGAAATTACAAATTCGGACGTAATGCAACTTACTTTTCAAGCGTTTTTAATTCTAGTATTGGGAATGGTATTGTGGCGTTTTATGGTTTCTTTTTCTAAAAAATCATCCAAACCAAAAGGAAGTAATTATTTTGACACCAAATACAAAGACAAGTGGAATCGCTAATGATACACTTCGTTTTATTATGAATTAAAAATAACAACGTAGCTAAGCATCAAAAAAAATAGAACGAGACTATAATTTATCTCCAATAAGATTAAACAAATATGAAATACATCCTTTTTTTTATCACGTTAAGTTTATTTACAATCACCACTTTTGGTCAAGATATTTTTGGGCGAAGAAAAAAAGACTTAGTCGAGTTTAGAGTTTACAAACAAAGCGGTTGGCATTTTGCTCCTGGCTTAACTTACACTCCTGGATACGTTCCTAAAGACGACAAAAGAGATTTAAAACAAAAAGGAGGACTTGGTTTATATGCTGAAGTTGGACGTTTTAGAATTTTTTATGAAGGAGGAAATTTCTTCAACTATTTAGATTACAGCTTAGCTTTCAAGCGACTAAAAGGTGAGGAGGAGTTTAATGGAAACAAAGCTGTTTTTAAACAAAATTTTGTCTTAGCCAATTTCAACATCAATAATATTTGGCAGTTGGGAGATTACAAATTTATTCAAAATAGTATTGGACTAAACCTAGACTATAAATTCTCGGACAATTACGCACCTAATGGTTCTGATGTTTTAGAGCCTCATAATACTAATAAGTTACTATTTTCTTTGCATTACAAAATTGGTTACGGTATAAAAGTCAAAGACAATTTATTTATAATTCCAGCTTTAGAATTCCCAATTTTGAACGCCAT
>WFNC01000130.1 GCA_015488785.1 Flavobacteriales bacterium
AATTAGTATTGGAAAGTAACTGATAATTCAACAGCGTTTTATCTTTAAATTCATACGTCTTTAATTCCTTGTCTTGAATGTAGTACACAAACAAAATATTATTGTCTTCGGTATTCAATTCTTTATCCTCGTTAGAATCTTTATTGACTCCTTTGAACAGCAAGAGTTCTATACTATCCTTTTTTATAAATGACCATTTTTCTATCATCACTTTATCATGAAACAATTGCCTTTTAAAGCCTGTATTATAATCAATAAAAATAAAGTTAGTATATACTCCTGAAGCTCCTTTACTATACCTCGATTTAGAAATATTAAAACTAGATTCTTCCTCAGTATCTACATTCACAAAGCCAATTGGGACAATAAATTTTGCTTGAGCAGTATCTAACTGTTCTGGTTGAAAATAAGTAATTACTTTTTTTTCTTTATCTTTTAATAATATAGCTCCATTTGTATGAAGCCCTGTTGGTTGGTAAGTCCCAAAACTAAACAAAGAAAACAACCCTCCTATAAGACCTCCAAAAAGCATTAAAGCACCTCCGCCTACAACTACAGTCCCTATAATTGCAATCAATTTTTGATTATATTTTTCTATGTTTTTCATACTTTTTTATTTTCCATTAAACTCTGAAACTTTAATTTCTTTATTATTTACAAAATCAAAATGTGTTAATTTTCTGATATTATAAAAAGAGAGCCAATATTCAGAAATTGTTTGATAATAAGAAGCTATAGCCAAATCTCTTTCTTGTAAAGAATTATTAAACGTCAGTAAATCACTTTTCCCTATTAAGTAACGTTGTTTTGAAACTTCATATCTTTTTTTTGCAACAACCATTGCTTTTTGAGAAATCGTAACTTGTTGCGACATGATATTAAACTGTGAAGCAATTATAAAAACCTGTTGTTCAAAATTCTTTTTATCTTGTTCTATTTGATTCTCAATTAATTCTGAGTTTGCTTGTTGTTGTTTAATATTTGATTTTGAAAGCCCCCAATTATAAATAGGAACCTTAACTCCAAGTTTTACTTGTTTTTGTCCTAGCGGGTTTTGATAGCTACTTTCTAAGTCAGAAGCTGTTTGTGAAACTCCGTAAGCGACAAATAAATCAGCATTAAATGAGTTGTTTTTTTTCACTTTATCCAATTCTCTATTACTTTCCAACAAGCGCCTTTCGTAAGCTACATATTCTGAGCGATGATTTCTAGCCAAACTTACAATCTTTTGAACATCTACAACCTTTAAAGGTAATTCCTCTTCTATTGTCAAATTTAGAGCTTGATTATAAGGTGTTTTTAAAAATGTTTTTAATGCTTGCTCACTTACTCTAACATCTAAAGCTGATTGAGCTAAGGATTTCTCAGCATTTAAGGTTGTTAATTCTATTTGTAACAATTCATTTTCTGCAATTTTCCCCAAGCTATATCTTCCTTTTGATATTTGATATAAAGTATCACTATTCCTTTTATTTAACTTCGCTACTTCATATCGAGATAAATTACTAAGCACACTAAAAAATAATCGAACAGCCTCTCTCGACACATCTTCAGATTGTTCAATACTCATTCGTTTTGATTCTTCATAAACTAAAGGCTCTATTTTTTTTGACCATTTGTAAGGATTATGCTTCAGCAAAGGTTGAGAAAAGCCAATATAAAAAGGATTTACTCGATAAGATGTAAAAGGAGAATCTCCAAGCCAATCAAAACGTAAGAGATTAGTAGAAAGGAAGAGGTTTCCTCCCGTCCATTTTATCGGTTGATTTATTGCAATACTTGCATTTGAGCTCATCTTACTCGTTCGTTGAAAACTTACCGTTCCATCTGGCTGAACTACTTGAGAAAAGCCAACATTAAAATCGGGAAGTGTACCTTCAAAATTTACTTTTGGTAAAAATAATTTCTTGAAAGAATTATATTGCCAATATTTATTTTCAAATGCATTGTCTACTTTTTTTTGAGACAACGATTGTCCATGTGCTAAATGAATAACATCGGAGAGCGTCAAATTATTTTGAGCTACAGTTATTTTTACTAAAGCAACAAAAAGAATTAAACTTATTATTTTAATTTTATTCATATCTTAAAGATGTTACAGGGTCTTGTTCTGCGGCTTTTTTTGCAGGTAAATATCCAAATACAATTCCTACAATTACAGAGATAAAGAAGGAAATAAAAATAGAGAAATTAGAAATTTTTACAGGCATTTTTAAAAACATCTCAATCAAGTAGCTAAGCAACACGCCTAAAAATATTCCAACTATACCTCCACTAACACTTATAAAAAGCGCTTCAAATACAAATTGAGCTTTGATGTCTTTTTTTCTTGCTCCAATTGCCATTCTCAATCCTATTTCTCTAATTCGCTCCATTACAGAAGCTAGCATAATATTCATAATACCTATCCCTCCTACGATTAAAGATATACTAGCAATGGCTCCTAACAAGATATTGAATAAATCATCGGTTTCTTTTTGTTGTTTCAAAAGTTGTTCTGGAATTACAATACTAAAATCTTTTGCTTGATTATGCCTTCTACTTAATATTCGATTAATCAACAATACACTGCCTTCGATAGCTGAAGATTCTTCAAACTGAATAGCGATTTTGTCTAATTGGTTGTGGTTTTTTCGTTTAGGCTTTTCTTCATCTTCGTCTCCCCAGTAGTCTTGTTCAGAAATTCTGATATCACTTCTATCTTTAAAACGAGTAAGTAATGTATTTACAGGCATATAAATTTCATTGTTGTAATTATTTATCCCCATGCTTTGTAAATTCTCTCCTATTCCGCTAAGATTTTTAAGCACTCCAATTACTTTTAGATTCAGTTTATTTACTCTTATCGTCTTTCCTACTGGCGATGAATTTGGAAATAGTTTCTTTCCAATTTTACTTCCCAAAACGCAAACATTTTTATAATACTTGTCGTGTGTATTGGTAAAAAACTTCCCATTTGAAAGCTCTAAAGCAAACAGTTTAAAATAATCTTCGTTGACTCCAATTAGTTTTGTTTTCTCTCTTTTTTTAGAACTATTAGCATAGCATTCGTAAGCTATTTCGGGCGAAGAATATTTGAAATACGGGATTAGAGTTTTAATGTTATTGTAATCGTCAATTGTTAACCCCGGTGAAAATGTTTTAGTTGTCTCTTCTCCTCCATCGTCAATTTCATCTGAAAATTCTGAATGAATAAATACATTATTTGCTCCTACAATTTTTAATTGATCCAATATTTTTTGTTGTGCTCCATTTCCAATTGCTAACATTGCAATTACAGCAGCTACGCCAAATATAATTCCAAGCGTAGTTAGTACAGCTCTCAATTTATTGGCGAGTATAGAATCTATTGCTATTTGAATATTTCGTAGTATCATTTACTCTTTTATAATCATTTTCAATTCCAATTCTTCATCTTCTTTTCGAGGAACTAAATAGATTTCTTCATCTTTATTTATTCCCTCCTTTATAATTATTGAAGTAGAATTAGACACCCCAGTTATAACTTGCTGTTTCTCCACTTCAGACCCTACAATTTTATAAACAAACTGAACGCTATCATTAGAAAAGACACTTTCAATCGGAATCGAAATTGCTTTTTCAATTGTTTCGATCATAATTTCATTAGAAGTCGTCATTGAGGGTTTTAAGACACTGTCCATTGTCAATATTTTTACTTTCACTTCAAAAACTTTTGCATCTCCTCCTTCTTCATCTTGACCAATATTGGCAACTGCTATTACTTCTCCTTTTAGCTCTAAATCGGGAAAGGCATCTACTTTTATATTTACTTTTTGCTGTTTACTTATTTTACTAATATCTATTTCATTGACATACGTTTTAGAAATCATTTCAGACAAATCAGGGATTTTAGCCACTACAGGATTCCAAGTATTGATCGTAGATCCTGGTTTTACTTTACCGTTCCAACTTTCATAATAGACCAACATTCCATTTTGGGGAGCAGTAATGGTAAGCGCCTTCATAACCTCTTCCATTCGATTAACCTTATCTTGTATAAGCATTACATCTGACTGAACTTTAAAAACTTTAGCTACTGCTTGCTGTTCTTTTAAAACAATATTACTTGTTGCTTGTTCATAATTTCGTTGAACTTTTTCTAAATTTATTTGAACTTTTCGCTGTGTAGCAGGTGGCTCATACTTTGACTGTTCTAATTCCAATTCGTTTTCTTCTAGTTCAACTTTTAGGTTCAATAATTTTTCTCGTTCTCCTCTCATTGTTAATGAAGTATCAAGTTTAGCAGCTTTTAAATCCGATTCTTTTTGAGCTAATTCTCCATATAACTTTCTTATTTCTGTACCAATTTCTGAGGGATCCAGCGTAGCGACATAGTCTCCTTCGTTTAGAATAGTACCTTCATCTACCATTTCAGAAACTTTTATTTGGTTTATCCCCATTTTCCTTAAATTCATTGGAGCGTAGATATCTACGGAGTTTTTTGCTTCCAACTCACCAGTAGTTGTCACAGAAATTAAGAAGTCTTCTTCCACTGCTTTGGCAATTAATGGAGAAAACTCTTCTTGATTATTTCCATTAAAAAACAAAAAGTAGCTTCCTACTAACAATATTAAACTTAATACTATATATATCTTTTTTTTCATCCTTCTATTATTTCACCATCTTTTAAGACAATTGTTCGTTGGGCGTAGTTCGCAATATCGTGTTCGTGGGTTACTAATATTATTGTATTTCCTGCTTTATGCAGCTCTTTAAATAAACTCATTATTTCTGACGAAGTTTTAGAATCTAAATTCCCTGTTGGTTCATCTGCCAGTATAATCGACGGTTTATTGATCAGTGCTCTTGCAATTGCAACTCTTTGCCGTTGCCCTCCGCTCATTTCGTTTGGTTTATTATAAATCTGTTCTTTTAATCCCACTTTGGACAACATTTCTACAGCTCTACTGTTCCTTTCTTTTTTAGAAATATCGGCATACAATAATGGTAAGGCTACATTTTCTATTGCATTTAGTTTAGGCAACAAGTTAAATGTTTGAAAAACAAAACCTATTTCTTTGTTTCTAAACTGAGACAAATCTTCATTATTCAATTTATCTACAGATTTTCCATTGAGCGTATATTCTCCAGACGTGGGAGTATCTAAAGCTCCCAAAAGATTCATCAAGGTAGATTTTCCAGAGCCAGAAGTTCCCATTAATGCAACGTAGTCATTTTTATTAATAATTAAATTAATGTTTTTTAGAGCGGTATATTCTATCGTTCCTGTTTTATAAGTTTTCTTTATGTTGTTTAGTTCTATCAAATTGTATTTGTTAAAATAAGCTAACCAAATAACTTTTCGGTTTAAGGGTAGGTAAATTAGTTTACTGCACATTGTTCTATACAATAGACTATTTAGTCGTTAGTGTTGTAAATCTAATGATTAACTATTTTAGTAAATGTTAAATTGTCACAAAAGTATCATTCACGGTTAAAATAACGCTTTTTTAGATAGATTCTAAATAAATTATTTCGTTTAATACCAAATAAATATTGAAATACGCCAAATACATAATTGGTATAATTCTGAATTAAAAATGGATCATTATATGAAAGTCATCGTTCATTGACTTCATGTATTGTATTTAGGGAAAGAGGCGGACAAGCATAAAAAAGAAATGCTGCTAATCTTCTAAATGTATATTCGTGTTATTTTTGCGTTAAGGATAGGAACGGCATCCTTTTTTGTTTTTCACAAAAAAGATATAGTGGATAGCCTGCTCGAACGCCCAAACAAGCTTATCAACCTTATAAAATTTCGTCTAATGTAAATGTTTTATCCAATCTTACACCTCTTGGAGTGTGCTTGACGGTACAAACTTCGTTGACGCTATCGTGCTCTAAAAAAAGGAAGTAACCTTCGTCTGCAGCTTTGTTCAAGAAAAGTTCTTTTTCGTTCATGGTAAGTAAAGGGCGAGTGTCGTATCCCATAACATAAGGAAGGGGAATGTGCCCTGTACTCGGCAATAAATCTGCCATAAATACAATTTTCTTTCCTTTGTAATTAATCATTGGAATGATTTGACTTTCGGTATGTCCGTCGGCAAAAAACGCATCTACGTTATTGAATATATTGTTGGTAAAAGTACCCTCTCGTTTTATAAAATCCAATTGACCACTTTCTTTTATTGGATTGATATTTTCAGCTAAAAAAGAGGCTTTTTCTCTTGGATTTGGCTTAGTTGCCCATTCCCAATGATTTTCGTTACTCCAAAATTTAGCATTTTTAAAAATTGGTTCTGCATGAGTTCTATCATTATTTGCCCATTTTACTGCTCCTCCACAGTGATCGAAATGTAAGTGCGTTAATAAAACATCGGTAATATCGTCTAATCCAAAACCTTTCGATTTCAATGATTTTTCTAATGAATCATCGCCGTGTAAATGAAAGTGACTAAAGAATTTTTCGTCTTGTTTGTCTCCTATTCCTGTATCGATAAGGATTAATTTATTTCCGTCTTCGATAAGTAAACTACGCATGCTCCAATCACATAAATTCAATTGGTCGGCAGGGTTCGTTCGTTCCCAAAGTTGTTTTGGCACTACGCCAAACATTGCTCCTCCGTCTAATTTAAAATTTCCTGTTGGTATTGAATGTAATTTCATATGTTTTTTATTTTACTCCTCTTCTACTTTCTTTAATTCTAACTTTTCGCCATCAAAAACTGCGTAAGTAAAGTGATTGAGCCAATCTCCTGTATTGATATAAATACTATTCTCTGCTATTTTATGACTTATTGGTAAATGTCGATGACCAAAGAGAAAGAAATCTATTTTAGGATTTTCTTCTAATTTTCTTTTACAATAAGCGACAAGCCATTCTTTGTCGTCTCCTAAAAAGACTTGAGGTTCTTTTCCTTTTTTACGACTTGCTCTAGACCATCTATTGGCTATTCCAAAACTAAAATTGGGATGAATACGAGCAAACAACCATTGGCTTAATGGATTTGAAAATACTTTTTTGATTCTTTTATAATTTGTATCTCCTGGTCCAAGTCCATCGCCGTGCCCTAATAAAAAAGTTTTATCTCCAAAATTAAATATCCCTTGTTTTTTATGAATGGTAACTCCAAGTTCCTGCGGTAAATAATCGAACATCCACATGTCGTGATTTCCTAAAAAGAAATGTACAGGGATTCCACTATCGACAATCGAAGCAATTGTTCCTAAAAAACGAGTAAATCCTTTGGGCACTGTATATTTATATTCGAACCAAAAATCAAATAAATCCCCCATTAGATAGATTTCTGTTGCGTCTTTTCTTACGGTATTTAACCAATCGACAATTTTTCGCTCACGAATAAGGCTTTCTTCAAAATTTGGTGTTCCCAAATGAAAATCTGATGCAAAATATATTTTTGTTTTTGGATTTTCCAATTGACTAGTAGATTGAAGGGTTATATTGCTCAGGATATTTCGCTGTGAAGGCTAAATAATATTCTTGTATAATTTCCATGTCTTTTTCAAAGGAGTCAGAAACATTTATAATTTTTTTAAAGCCCCCTCTTTTTGTTTTATAATCTAAAAAACCAAGTAAAATTGGGACCTCTGCTTTTTTTGCAATGTGATAAAAACCTGTTTTCCATTTTTTTACTATTTTTCGTGTTCCTTCTGCAGGAACTACAAATACATAATCTTTAGTTTTTAATATATCTGCAGCAAAATCTACCATATTTTTTCCATTCTTTCGATCAACTCCTACAGCTCCAAAGGCTTTAAAAATAAATCCAAACATAGATTTAGTATAACTATCTTTGATTAAGAATTTAATATTGATTCCCGTTTTCCAAAACACAGCCAAAGTAAAAAGCAAATCCCAATTAGAGGTATGAGGAGCAGCTAAAGCGACCCCTTTTTTTATTTGAAATTCTTTTTTATAATCTGTTTTCCAACCAAACATTCCTAAAACAATACTTCCTATTATTTTCTTCATATTAAGCTAATTTATCTAACACTTTTTTAATTCTCTTTAACGCTTCAATCAATTCGGAATCGCTAGCAGCATAAGATATACGAATGCAATCTGGAGCACCAAACGCACTACCACTAACTAAGGCTACTAAGGCTTCATTAAGTATATATAAGGTTAAATCGTTTGCATTTTCAATTTTATAAATTCCATCTGATTTCCCAAAAAACGAACTTACGTCTGGAAATAAATAAAACGCGCCTTCTGGCACATTTGTTTTTACACCTTCAATTTTATTCAACCCTTCGAGCATTAAATCTCTACGTCTTCTAAAAGCTTCTCGCATTTCGAAAGTTACTGATGGGTCTGCCTTTACAGCTTCAAGAGCTGCTCTTTGAGAAATACCACAAGCTCCTGATGTAATTTGCCCTTGCATTTTGGTACACGCATCAGCAATCCATTGTGGCGCTCCGAGATAACCTAAACGCCAACCTGTCATTGCGAACGCTTTTGAAACTCCATTAATTGTTACAACTTGATCATAAACTTTAGGAATGTTAGCCAAACTATAATGTTGACCAATAAAATTAATATGTTCATAAATCTCATCGCTTATCACTACCATATCGGGATGTTGAGCAATTTCGACTGCTAGTCCTTCTAATTCTTTTTTGCTATAAAGAGATCCTGTAGGATTGCATGGCGAACTATAAATCATCAATTTTGTCTTTGATGTAATCGCTTGCGACAATTCGTAAGGAGTTATCTTAAAATCGTTGTCTATTGAAGTTTCTATAAAAACGGGGATTCCTTCAGCTAATTTCACTATTTCTTCATACGTGACCCAATACGGTGCGGGGATAATGACCTCATCACCTGGATTAACTAAACTCAAAACTACATTTGCTATTGATTGCTTAGCTCCTGTTGAAACTACAATTTGACTGGCTTTGTAATCTAAGTCATTGTCCCGTTTAAATTTAAAAGAGATTGCTTCTCTCAAATCTTGATATCCATTTACAGCCATGTATTTGGTGTAATTTTCATCAATTCCTCTTTTGGCCGCATCTTTAATAAAGTCGGGCGTATCAAAATCTGGTTCTCCCAAACTAAGCCCAATAATATCTAACCCTTTTTCTTTTAATTCTCTGGTTTTTCGAGCCATAGCAAGTGTTGCAGATTCGGCTAAATTACTTAAACGATTAGAAACGTGTTTCATAAGTGTAGTTTTAATTGAATACTTACAAAAATAAGAAATTATTAAGGATTTCCTAATCTATTTTTTCTGATGCATTGAGAATTTTATTATTTATACTTAACAAAAAAAACAATATAAAGAATCAAAACTTGCTTATCGATATTTAATAACATATATTTGATAATCTTATACGCTTAAAACAATATAAAAAAACGATTTTAAGATGCTATATTCATTTTACATTCTAAAATAAATACTTATGAAATTTTCATCTATTAAACTAAGATTCTTAACAATAATTAGTCTTCTTTCAACGATTACTTACGCTCAACACGTTGGAATCAACGAAACAAGCCCAACTAATTCTCTTCACGTATCTCCTATAAACATTGGAGATAACCCGTTGAGAATTGAAGGTGTTCAAGCTTTCACCATTGGTGATAGCTCAATACTTGTCATAAATCCAAGTACAGGTATTGTAAAATATATGAATACAACTGAATTATCTTCTTCTTTAATTAATAATACTTTTATTTCCAACTTAACCGACTCCCTTCTTAGTAATACAACTTTTATTACGAACATGGGAGATTCATTATTTCTATCTCAAAATTTTCTTGACAGTTTAATTTCTAACATTTATAATAATGGAGACACCCTTTTAAGTAATACTACATTTATATCTAATTTAAGAGATTCAATTGACACAGATGTTGACAGTTTAACATTAACTGGGAATATACTTACCGTTTATGAAAATGGAAGCGCTACATCTGTTGATCTAAGTGCACTTTCAGATGGTGACTCAGATCCTACAAATGAAATAGAACTCCCAGCAACCGCTACAATCAATCAAGTTCTTGGTTGGGATGGAACAAATTGGGTCGCTCAAAATCCTGGTAACGGTCCAGCAGGACCAACAGGTGCTACTGGACCGGCAGGTCCAATTGGACCAATTGGATTAACTGGACCAACCGGTGCTACTGGACCGACAGGTGCAACTGGACCAATTGGATTGACAGGACCAACTGGAGCCACTGGATCGGCAGGTGCAACTGGACCAATTGGACTAACAGGACCAACAGGAGCTACTGGATCGACAGGTGCAACTGGACCAATTGGATTAACAGGGCCAACAGGAGCTACTGGACCGGCAGGTACAACTGGAC
>WFNC01000131.1 GCA_015488785.1 Flavobacteriales bacterium
GATGATTAAATAAATCATCCTCATTTTTTTAGAAATATTTGATTTTACCTTTTGCGAACTACTTTTCTTGGTTTCAAGCTTTCTGCTATCATCAAATTCACTTTTTCTATTCCTTTTATCAAATCAAACATATCTTTTTTTCTGATTTTTTCATAAACTAATAGAAATGCTTCCTTTTGTGATATTTTAGCAAGTTCACTCACTCTTTTTTCTAGCCCTCTTGCTTTTGGGTTGTTGTATATCAACTCTTCTAATGTTGATTTTGTGATTGCGTAATCTACTGCTTTTAGAACTATTTCAATGTTACTCATAACTGTATTGTTTTAATTAATAATTGTGTTGAACTGGAGAAGTGGTTCAACTTGACTTCTTTTGTTTCTCCTTATTTTCTTTATTATCTTTTTCAATGAGTGTATTAATGTCTTTTCTTAATTTTTCTGATTCTGAGACACGAACCATTAATCCTACAATTTGTTTCATTCCATTATCTCCAAACTGCTCGTAAACGTCATTAAATGCAGTATTGTATTTCCCCTTATCTTCTTTGGGGTCTGTTTCCTCAACAGCTTCAACACTTACTTCACAGTCTAATTTACTTTTAGTACCAGATAGTTGAGTTGTGTTAGATGAAATGGGTAAACCTTTAATTGCACCAAGTAAAGCAACACCTTCTTTTAAAATACCTTGAATATCTGTTTTAGAGCTAGACTTTTCTAATTCCTCTTCAAGTTGTTGAATGTATTCTTCTTGTTGTTCAACTTGTTCTTGTAAGGATTGAATTAAATAGTCTTGATCTTTCTTTTTTAGAGCGTCAGAAATCTTTTTATCTACATCAACTGCAGGTGTGTTGCCTAATGCATTTTCTTTTAGATAGAATATATGACGATTACAATTATTAGAATTTCCGAAATACATTACAACCTCTATTGATTCGGTAGTGCCGTCAATAAATTCTTTGTAATCATCAAAATAGTTTGAATTAGAGGTTTTAGATACGCAAAACTCATTATCAACTTTTATAGCGTAAAAACGTTCATCTCCTCTTTCGTTAAAGTTTACAACAAGACGTTTTAATTTGTTTACACTTTCGTCAACAAAAGGTTTTGTAAAAACCCTTTGTTTTGATTTTGCTTTAGATTTTTTATTTTTCTTATGAATATGTTGTTGATTCTCCATCTTGTATCGTTTTGATTTGATACAAATGTAGGGGCACTTTCACGACTCGGGGTAGGGTACGATACCCCCGTATATTCAAAAAATTATTTTTTATTCTCTTCCTCTTCTTTGAAATTTATCTCCATTTCAATTTTTTCAACAATAGCATCTAAACGCATGTCTTTAAAGTAGGGTAAAATAGATTTTAAATCTTTTAAACTCGGATGTTTTTCATCTTTATAATTATGAAGCCTTTTTATCATACCGTGTTTTGGTGAGTTCTCAATAATAGTGATACTCTTACGAGCAATTAAATGTGTAAATCGAGCATAGGCGGCTAGACTGTAATCTCGTCTCGCCTGAACACCTAGCGATTCTAGTATAAAATGTATGGCTATTATTTGTTGACTTTCGGTAAAAACGGCAGTAGTTTTAGCTTTGCTTTTTTTTGCTGTATTTTCAGTTAATAATGGAGCGTCTAAACTGAATAATTCTATGGAGTCATCTTTTGGAAACTCAGCTTTTAACTTTTTTATAGCTAAGAATAAAGCTAGTAAGTTGACTAACTCTGGCACTTCTAATGCTAGTAAATAGAGTTCTTTCTCTAGCAATTCTTCTTGTAAAAAACTCCTAGAGTCAATTTGAGCATAATCATACGAATCGAGTGTAGCGTTTAAAATAAGTTCAGCTCTTTCTCTAATAAGGTAAAGCTTATCCATAGTGTTAAAAATTGCCATTTCAGGATTTAATCTGTAATTATGAATCAATGTTTTAGAAAGTGTATTAAAGAAAAATGAATCTTTGGGTACATTTACGTTTCGTTCAAAATATTGAGAATAAAAAAACGCTTTGGCATACTCTTTATCTGTTGCTAATTCAATTTGATTCAAATAATTAGTTTTTAGCTGATTGTAAAATTCATCCACTTGCACATCAAAATCGTTATATTTCATAAGTTCCATATAACTGTAACGCTAAAATCTGATTTTTGGTACGGCAACAATTGTTAATAATACCTAACAATACCCAATAGTTTTTAACAGTACCCAATGGTTTTTAACTAGTTGCCAATAGTAATTAGTGTTCATTTTATAGAGTTGTTCATGTAACGTGAACACGATCTAAAAATGGACAAGTCTTTCATTCTAATTTCATGTACAATTATTATGATATAGTGCTGTGTAATTGTTATACTTTCGTGCGAAACAGTATTATATGTCAAGTTTATGAAGCTAAAAACTTGACATTATTAGAAAGGGACTAGTTATAATATTTTCCAAGAACCACCTTTATCTGGACCAATTCTTTTAATTCTCTTAGCTTTTTTTAACTTATCTAATTGATACTTTACTCCACCTTCAGTAATATCATCTAAAGCTTCTGCTATTTGTTTCCTTCCATAATCGGGATGTTGAGTAAGTATTTCAAGTATTCTACTTTCTGTTTTCTGGGTAGTTTTCTGGGTAGTTTTCTGGGTAGTTTTCTGGGTAGTTTTTTCAGCAAGAGGAATTATAGCTTTAAAAATATCTCCTTCAATAAATAGAGGATGTGTATTAGGAGTATATAGTTCACAATATTTATACATATTTCGGACACCAGAACCTAATTCATCTACCCAACCAATTTCTTTAAATAACTTTGCTATCATTGGATTTTTAGGATAAGGAGAGAAATTAGCAGGGTCAATATTTCCAGAACCATTTGGTTTGTTCCAGTTTTCTGTAGAAACTTTGTTTGCTTCAATTATTAATTTGGCGGGGAATGGATTGGTATATTCTCTGTGAATTAATAGGTTTCCAATTATTTCTCTAAACAAATTATCTCTTAAACCGATACGTTGATCTCCTTCTAAATAAAATTTATCAGGTAGGTGTTTTGAGACAAAATTCATTAAACGGTCATAACTTTCTATTAAGTTGACACGAATGTCATCACGATCATCATATCTGTCAAGGTTTTCTATTCGTAATATTGCATCCGTTTTATGTTGTGGTAGGGCATTAAGAATTAATTGCTCAGAACCAAACAAAAGTATTGCTGCTAAAGTATAACCTTCTTTCCCTGATTGCAAGTCCGTTTTATGTAGTCCTGCTGACTTCAATAACTCATCATTGGACATTTCTATCCAAGGATGGTTTTTTCGTTGATTTTTGACGATAGCTCTTACACGTTTAAAAATAGCTTCATCAAAATCTGATATTTTAACAAAGGGGAATACTTTATTTTCAGAAAATGTACTTTGTTTACGTAAAAACAGTTGTGTTACCTGATCGGATTGGCTGGTAATATCAAAATCACCATCTTCATTACGGTCATAGATTTTACCTACAGTATAATGAACTCTGGAACTTTCAGGGATATATACAACTATTACTTTTTTGTCCTTAATTTCAATCACTTTTGGAGATAAATAATAAGGAGGATTAAGTTTTTGAGGGTTGTTAGCCATTGTAACAATAGTGTCTAATATGCCTTGAATAGCATCTTCATCAATTCCAGATATTTCACCACTATCTTTTACTCCCAAAAAGAGATGACCACCATTTCTGTTCAAGAAAGCACAAATACTTTCAAAAGCATCTTTGTTAAGCTTGTTTTTACACGTTTTAAACTCTACAGTTCTGCTTTCTCCTTGGTTAATAATGTCAATTAATTTGTTTGTAGTCACAATGTTTTTGTTTTCAATTATATACTTGATAATTCTTCTTTTTGTTCTAAATAACTATTTATTTCAGCATCACTAATAATATCTTCAAAAGTTAAATGTAAATCACTTACTTCCTTTAATCGATTACTATCATTTTGACCATTTAGTTTGAATGAAATAACAATAGTATAAACGCCATATTTTCTAAGATTATGAATTAATGGTTCAAAATCAGAATCATTTGTCACAAGGATAACACAGTTTAAATTCAGGTTATGAGCTTTGTTAATAGCACTGACTGACATAGCTACATCTACACCTTTTTCCTTAGAGTCAGAATTCCTAATTGGTAAATATACAGGTTCTAAGCCTGCTTTTATCAGACTAAGATGGTGATTCCTTTCATTCTTTAATTTCCAATATGAGCCTTTTATAAAATCTATATCATTTGAGTTTTTAACATCTTGACCATCTTGATAATAATCAAGAATTCCTTGATACCAACCTTTAAATGCTATTTTACATTCAGGCGTTTCTTTAGTTGATGCGTTTATTGTGCTTACAATTTTTGCGATTACTTTATTGTAATCATAAAAGCCATAATTAAAGTTTGAGTCTTCATTATTTAATTTTTTATAAGCATGATACCCATCAAAAAATATTCCTGTTTTCATAATTCTATATTTGTTTAAACCAATACTGTTATCTTCTTTTAGGCTACTGTATGAGTCTATTATTTAAAAAAAGACTATTTAATAAAAACAAATATAACGTTATATTGTTAGTATATATTAATTTATGCAAGATTTTATTTACTGTAACAGTATTATAATATAAGAATTATTATTACATTTGATGATATATAATTTACATTTAACAACATGAAGACGACTAGAAGAACAAGATTTGAGAATGTTGCAGCCAAAAGAACTCAGAAAATACTGGACTATTTGGATAGTTTATCTAATTGTTCAAATAAAGTGAATTATGAATATTCGGAAGAGGATATAAAGAAAATGTTTAAAGCAATTCGTGAAAAAGTATCCAATTGTGAATCAGCTTTCTCGAAAGAAATATCTAAAAAGAATAAAAATCAATTTAAATTTTAGCCCCTATGGATTTATTTACTAACCCTAACATGACAAGTGTAGAAAAATTATTTCACGATTTATATTCTGCTAAAGATGAGGAAGAAGTACAACAAGTAGTTGAGGACAATGAATCAATTTTTGATGATGCTAATTGGAGGCCTCTCGGACAAAACCCAAGTAACTATGGTGTAGTAAAAAACCAACAATCAAATCCTATTGCAGCTTTAATTGAAAAAGTGACTAATTCAATTGATGCGATTTTAACTAAACAATGTATTGAGTTTGGTGATGATCCAAAATCTAAAGATTCTCCTAGAACAATGGATGAAGCTATTAATAAGTATTTTCCTAATTCTAAAAATTGGGATATTTCTTCATTTAGAAAGCAACAATCGGAAGAAATTCAAATTATTGCAGACGGTAAAGGACCACGAAATCAGAAAAGAGCCTATCCGACTTCTGTAGTTATTTATGACAATGGTGAAGGTCAGCACCCAAACAATTTTGAAGATTCTTTTTTGTCCCTTCTAAAAGGAAATAAAAATGATATTCACTTTGTACAAGGAAAGTATAATATGGGTGGAAGTGGCGCAATTGTTTTTTGTGGAAAGAAACGTTATCAACTGATTGCATCAAAGCGTTTTGATAAAACGGGAGATTTTGGTTTTACAATTATTCGTGAACATCCTAAAAGAGAGACTGACAATGCAAAAGAAACTTGGTATGAGTATTTATTAATTGATGGTGTTATTCCCTCTTTTTCAATTGATAAACTTGATTTAGGATTAGAAAATAGAAGTTTTGAGACAGGGACAATTATAAAAATGTACTCTTATCAATTTCCTAAAGGATATTCTGGTTTTGCACAAGATTTAAATCAAAGTATTAATGAATTTTTGTTTAGTCCTGCCCTACCTATTTTAACAAAAGATACAGCTTTACGTTACCCAAACAATAAAGTATTGTCAAATGATTTATTTGGATTAAAAAGGAGGCTCGACAAAGAAAAGGACAACTACATTTCTGATTCTTTTACTGAGATTTATGAAGATGAATTATTTGGAAGAATGAAAGTCTCTTGTTCTGTATTTAAAGTTAAAGACTTTGACTTGAAGAAATCTAAAGATGAAATTCAAAGAAGATATTTTAAAAATGGAATGAATGTGATGTTTTCAATGAATGGACAAGTTCATGGTTACTATACATCTGAGTTTATTACTCGCTCATTAAAGTTGAATTTATTGAAAAACCACTTACTGATTCATGTTGATTGTACTGAAATGAAATATGAATTCAGAAAAGAGCTTTTTATGGCTTCTAGAGACCGGTTAAAAGAAGGTGAAGAAACACAACAGTTAAGACATTACTTAGCGAAAAAATTAAGTGATAAAGATGGACGTTTACAAGATATTCAAAAATTCAGAAAACAAGCAGTTAATATTGATGCTTCAAGTAATACGGATCAATTAATAAGAAGCTTTACAAAAAACTTACCTCTAAACTCTGATTTACTAAAATTACTGGGCGATACCTTTAAACTAGATTTAAAGAAAGAGAAAAAGGATAAAAAGAAAGAGAAGCAAACCAATAAACATAAAGAAGAAATACCATTTACACCACAAAGATTTCCAAGTCAATTTAAGATTAATTCTAAAGCAAAAGGAGATTCAGAAGTTGCTAAAATTCCATTAAATGGAGAAAAGACGATTAAGTTTAGTACAGATTGTGAAAATGAATATTTTGATAGAATAGATGAGCCAGGCGAACTAAAAATTGGCGTATTAAGTATTAAACCGAATGAAACAAAAGGCGGAAATGCACCAGGCACACCAAAAGAAATAACAGAAGTATTTAATGTTAATACAAGTAGCCCGAATAAAGGAACTATACGTATTAATTTAAACCCAAAAGATGAATTAAAGGTTGGTGATGCTGTACAACTAAAAGTATCATTGACTTCACCTATAGGAGATTTTGACGAAATATTTTGGGTAAAAATAGCTGATTCACAAAAACCGAAAGAAAAAACAAATTGTATTATTTTAAGTATTGCCACCCCTCTTGAAAGCCCATATTCTTTGCGATTTGCATTTGTGGCTTAATATTGTCTATTAGCTTAGTTATAAAAACTTGTTTTTCTATGTTTTTAATTTCAGACACGGAGAGATTAAAAAGCAATGAATAATCTTCAAATAATTTTGTCTGGTTTCCTGCAAGTGCTAAGACATCATGAAAAGCATTGTATTGAAAAGAAATAAAATTGTTAAGGTATTTGATATTTGGTAAATTATCACTTTTTGAACTATTGATTGATTTTGGTGTTGGCAATAAATTCCATAATTGATCATGACCTGTAAAGCTCCACGGTAAGAAATGGTCAATACTATACTCTTCATTATTAATGACAGTATCCGAATAAATACATTTCATATTATCATTTACCGATAGGTAAATATTCCAAAATTTTCTCGCATTCGATAAATTTCGTTTATTGGGAGGAAATAATTTGATAGGAATATTTCCAACATTTGGATTTCGGTTTTGTAAAAATAAATTCAAATTCCAATAGGTGAAATCGGTTAAAATCCCTAAGTGAATTTCTAAATAATTTACCCATAGTGGATTAATTTCAATTACATTATTCGCGTTAAACCTATATAGACTTGGGTTTTCTTTATTACTATAGTTTTTATCAGATAATTCAATTATTCTTTTATTTACTATATGATCTTTTACTCCTTTAAGTTCTACAGAAAACCAAGGTCGAACAAACCTCTGAGGAACCCATCTAGATAAGTTTTTAATTAGATGATTAATCTCTGGAATGCTTTTTCTCTTTTTTAAAGTCAATATTAATTCTTGCTTTTTTATATCCTTTGGTAATTGTAATTTTTCTTGAATAATTTCGATAGCAGTATTAAATTGGTCTTGTAACCCAAAGGACAATTTGAAATAATTAATTGGATACCATACTTCAGCAATCATTTCTATGATAATTTCATCTATAGTGATTTTAGTTTTTCCTACTTTTATATTTTCTAGAATAGCAAGAAACCAATAAAATTTATATGAATTCGTAGTTGAATTGAATACTGAATTCAAATTATCAACCCGTAATTTTTTATATTCAGGTAAAATCATGTCTATTTATTTTTATTTGGTTTAAGTAATATTCGAACATCAACATTTAGAAGTTCAGCTATTTGATATAATGTCTCAATAGATGGTTGGGCTTTGTTATTACAGTAATTTGTAACCATGACATAGCTTTTGTCTAACTTTTTAGCAAGCCAAGTTTGTGTTCTTCCCTGCTCTTTAAGTATTTGCTTTATTGTATTCATTTTATATAAAACATGCCGTACATCCATCTCCTTCAGTATCATCCAATATATCTAATAGGTATGGTGAATCATCTGACTTTTGACGGTTTGTACGCTTTAAGTGATCTAATTTAATTTGTCTAATTCTATCTGTTTGTATTAACTCCTCTAAAGATTCATATTGATTCCAAGTAAAGCCTTCTTTTGCGCTTTCATAAGTCATTGCTTCTTTAAATTTATCGGGGTGTTGTTCATACAACCAAATCCATTCAATTTTTTGTTGAAAAAAGCAGAAGAAACAACCAGAACGGCTTCTAGCATATTCGCCTTTTTGTCCATCTACTTCATATTCAATTTTATTATAATAGGCTGGTACACGAACTCCACTTTCTCTCAAAATTCTAAAAACATCATCTCTTATCAGTACGTCTGTATTATCTAACAAAGCATAATCTTCCTCAAAAGATAATGGGTGTTTAGTACCTTTTAAAAATTGGAATGTAGCATGGTTAAAATCTACCACGCCTAAATCCATTATACCATTCAACTTATGTTTAATTTGACGTTCAGTTGCCAATCGTTGATGTCGTTCAAATGTTATTTCTGAATTTAATAATTCAACAACCTTATCTAGTTTTGCTCCTTTAAAAACAGAGTTATAATAATCTAAAACTACTTCTTGATTATCAGGGTGAAACAATTTATGTAACACATCTTCACTCCACATGTTTTTTCTAAAAGGAAATATAGATTGTATGTTGTTCTTCTTTGAAATATACCCTTCTCTGTCTTCATCTCCTCTAATACCTACATAAGAAATTGTTGGTGTTTCATCTCCTACAAAACGTTCAAAAGGCTGTAGTTTCATCATGTTGGTACACCACCTAGCTGTAGGAGATGGGACGTAACCTCTAAAAGATTTATAAAAGAAATCAAAAGGGTTTTCTGATGACTCTTTAGCGTCATGAGCCACTAAATGTTCTATTTTTTTACCCAAATAGATTTCAATATTCTCCAATAATTGATAGGTTTCATCTA
>WFNC01000132.1 GCA_015488785.1 Flavobacteriales bacterium
TTATTGTTTCATGTAAAAAGTAAAATAAACTCAAACCCAAAAGCGATTTGGATTGAGTATCGATATTCCAAATTGGAATTGATTGCGTTAAGGGTAGAAGTGCTAGCTTTTTGGTTGTAGAAGTTGTTGAACTTTGCTAAAAAGAGCGATTTTATGAGCTCCTTTTTAGCTTAGTGAAACTGGTTCTACAATCAAAAACTAGAAACGGATGACCTGTATAAACGCCCAGAATAAAGAAAAAAAATAAATCATTCTTAATAGAAGATGAAAGAAAAAGATATAAAATGTTCCTTTTGTGGGAAGTCAAAAGACGATAACGGTGTTAATTTATTAATCGCTGGAATTTCGGCTCATATTTGCAATAATTGTGTTGAGCAAGCTGGTGAAATCATGAAAGAGGATTTGAAACTCAAGCGTGCAGAAAATGATTCGCATGTATTGACATTACTGAAACCTAAAGAAATTGTAGCGCATTTGGGGCAATATATAATTGGTCAAGATGATGCCAAAAAAGTTTTAGCTGTTGCGGTTTACAATCACTACAAAAGATTGAATCAAACAATTGAGGATGACGAGGTTGAGATTGAAAAATCGAACTTAATACTTGTTGGAGAAACGGGAACGGGAAAAACATTGTTGGCTAAAACAATTGCCAAACTTTTGAATGTTCCTTTTGCCATTGCCGATGCTACGGTTCTTACTGAAGCGGGGTATGTGGGGGAAGATGTAGAGAGTATTTTGTCTAAGTTGTTGCAAGCCTCGGATTATGATGTAGCAGCTGCCGAGAGAGGAATTATTTTTATAGATGAGATAGATAAAGTGGCTCGAAAAAGCGACAATCCATCTATTACGAGAGATGTTTCTGGAGAGGGTGTTCAACAGGCTTTACTGAAATTACTTGAGGGATCGATTGTAAATGTTCCGCCACAAGGAGGGAGAAAACATCCTGACCAAAAAATGGTTAAAATAGACACCAAAAATATTTTGTTTGTTTGTGGAGGTGCTTTTGACGGTATAAAACAAATCATAGAAAGAAGGGTTAAAATTCAAGCGATTGGTTTTTCAAACGACGATTCGGTAGAGTTTAATGAAGACAATATTCTTTCGTATGTGAACCAATTAGACATTAAACAATATGGATTAATTCCAGAATTGATTGGTCGTTTCCCTGTTTTAACACACTTGGATCCTTTGGATAGAGATACCTTATTATTGATTTTAAAAGAGCCAAAAAACTCGCTAATGAAACAATATTCAAAACTTTTTGCTTTGGATGGCATTGCATTAACGATTGAAAATGATGTTTTGGATTTTATAGTAGATAAAGCTATTGATTTAAAATTGGGAGCAAGGGGATTACGTTCTATTTGTGAAGCAATTTTAACCGACGCAATGTTTGATGCTCCGTCTAACGATATTACTGAACTTACGATTGATTTAGCTTATGCCAACGAAAAATTTTCTAAATCGAAGATTAGCCAAATTCAAGAAATGATTGGGTAGTTTTTTAGTTAAAATTAAATTTAATTGGAATTACAATTTAGTTGTAAAATCTTGTTCTAGTCGGCTAGTATAAGGTTTTGCAACTAAAGTGTTTGGTAAAAACCTCTTTTCATAGGCTTATTTTAAGAGTAGTAAAACACTGATTCTCAATGGCTAAGTTTTATGGTATTTCTATTTCATTATTACTCTTAATTGAAAATAAATAGAGTTCCTCGAAAAACACTCGAAATCAGTAGTTTTGCTGTTTTAGTCGCTTTTTAGACTGTAAAATGCAAGATTTCCTTTACAATTAAGAATTTTAGTGCAGTTGAATAGTCGTTAGCCTAGAAAGTACCCCCTAAATACAAGCTGTCCCATTACTATTTTTTGTTTTAAAACCCACCCACATTCAACCCTATTGTAAATTGGATTGTTGGTTGTTTCCAATTATAATCGCTACGATTTACTCCCCAACCTGCATCTACTCCAACTACTCCAAGCATAGGTATAAATAATTTTGTCCCTATTCCAAAAGAATGTTTTAACTCTATTTTATCAGTCGCATTCCAAGTGTTTCCGTTTTCGTAAAAAAGGTGTGCAGTCATCATCCATTTTTCTAATGTAATCAATTTTCGTCTCAACTCTACCCCCATTTTTGTAGCTATAGCATCTCCTCCAGGGCTAGACAAGGCTCCTGCATCGTAACCTCTTAATCCAATAATATCATTAGCATTTATACTGTAATTGGTGATTCCTGTTCCTCCCATTTCGAATCTTTCGAAAGGTACATAATCTAAATTCTTGTTGAAACGTCCTAAATACCCTGCTCCAAAATGTGAGAATAAGGTATTTTTGTTTCCTAAAGGTAAATAATGTTTGAACGATACTTTTAATTTATAATACTCTAACCATTTATATTTTTTTGAATCTGAAAGATTTTCTATACTCTTATTAACCAATGAGCTTGGTAAAGTAGTTGCTCCTTGAAGCTTTAAGTAATGACCTTTTGTAGGATAAAAACTATTGTTGGTTGTTTGTTCAACAAGGGTTGCTTTGTAAGTTAGTGCGTTAAAAAAACCAGTATTAAAACCAAATATAGAATACGCTTTGGGTTGATAATAACGGTAATTTAGTTGATGATTTAATTGTAAGAAAGGATTGGATTTCTTAGGAAAATGCGAAAGACCAACTTGCGTAGAAAATAGTTTTAGTGTTCCTTGGTTATCGTCTTTATAATAAGCATAATCCGAAGAGAAATTAAACCCCATTTTTTTATTTTTTAATCTTGGTTCTTCAAACAAAAAAGAAAAACCATAATAATTTGTAGCGTCACTCTGTCCTTTTAGCGATAAATGTTGCCCTCCTCCAGCTGGAAGAGGATTCCATCTTGCTCCTTTTTTGAAAACATCTGACAATTCAAAATTCTTAAAATCAAAACCAAGTGTACCAATCAAATATTGACCATCAAAACCTCCACTGATAAGAAATTGGTCTGAAATTTTTTCTTTCAAAATATATTTTACATCCACACTTTTGTTTGCGGTATCGGTCGTTAATTCCACATCGAATTTTTCGGGTATAAAATATTCTAATTGCATTAGTTTTTGTTGAGACATAATAATTCTAGCCCTCGAAAAAGGTAAACCTGTATTGGTTAACACAGTGTGATGAAGTATTTTATCTTTGGTTCTTACATTTCCTACAAAATCTATTTTTCCAAATTCATAAACTGTCCCCTCCTCTATTTCGATACGTACGTTTATTTTATGGTTCTCTTTATAAATCGGTTTGAAATTAAATTTAAAATTAGCGTAGCCATTATCAAAATAGAGCGAAGTTAAATCGGTTCTATTTTCTTTAAAATAAAGAAACTCTTTTAGTTTTTCTTCATTGTATGGTTTCCCTATCAAAGGTTTTACAATTTGATACAATTCTTGATTAGAAAACACGGTGTTTCCTTCAAAAATAATACTATCTAAAGTAAATTGAGAACCTTCTTCTAAGGTGATTCTGTAATCTTTTTTCTTCTTGTTTTGAACTATTTCTATCGTTTTAATATCAACATTTAGATAGCCTTGTTTTTTGTAAAATTGTTTTACTGTTTTACCTACCTCTTTTTCATTCTTATTATACCAGCTAAAAAGACCTTTTTCTTTCATTTCTTTCTTTAAAAAAGTTGTTATTTTCTTCGTTGTAAAACTGTTGTTTCCCTCAAAAATATATTTCCCTTTCTTTAATCTTTCGCCTTTATTTATAGTGTAATTTAAATTAACTCTACCAATAGAATCTGTTTTTGCGGTAACATTTAAAATCGCATTAACATATCCTTTATTTTCCAAAAAGTTATAAATTTCATTTTCTATAATTTGCAATGAATTTGGGGAGTAACGCTCCAAACTATTTATGATTTTGTTTTTCTTTAGCTTTTGAATTTCGACCATCTTTAAGCCTTCAAAATTAATTTCGCCTAATAATTCATACTCTCTTAAACGGATTACTACTGTCGATTTATTAGCTCTAATCTCTTTCTTTATTTCAATTTGATCAAAAATATTTTCAGCCCACAATAATTTAATCGCTTTTTGAACTTTTACACTAGGAATGGTAATTGAACGGTTCATTTTTAGACCACTCAAAGTTATAATTGCATCCGAAGACGTAGTTTTGTTACCTTCTACAACAATGTTTTCTATCACAAAATTTTCTCTTTCTTGTGATAAAAATGAGAATGACAAGAATAATAATATTAGAACTAAAATTAGCTTCATAAATTTTAATAACGAGTTTTAATCAATTTGATTGCTTTATGTCGCTCAGTTTTTTATCTTTAGTAATTATTACATCTTATTACCTAATAACTTTTATGAGTCAATTAAGAAAACAGACCTTTTTAATTTATATTACAACCTTTTTATTGTTGCTGCCAAACAATAAGAATGCACAAATATACGAATTAGACTTAGATAGTTTATGGAATATTGTGCGATCAGACCAATATAATGATACTTTAAAAGTAAATGCTTTAAGTAAAATTGCTTCACAATATTTTAATACCGATCCAGATTCTACTTTATTCTTTCTAGATCAAAGCATTAGATTAAGTCAATCTATTGGATATACGCTAGGAGTAGCTAGAGGACATATGAACAAAGGAGCAATTTATAGCTACCAAGGAGAGAATTCGTTTGCAATTGAAAATACGTTAAAAGCTTTAGAAGCTGTTGAAAAAATAAATGATACCGCTTTTCAAATTCAAACATTAATAAATCTAGCTGGATTAATGCTAGAAATGGAAGAAAAAGACAAGGGACTTACCTATGCTATAAGAGCAAAAAAATTAGCAACTGCTTCTTCCGATGTACATTTACAAATATTAGCCATAAATGTACTTGCAGCATTTAAAGAAAATGAAGGTAAATACAAAGAAGCTATTTTAGAATACAAATCCTATCTAAAACTATCTGAAGAAAACAATATTTACACATCTGATTATTTTTATGCTTTAGTTGGTTTAGCTTCATGTTATCAAAAAGTTTACAATGATTTTGATTCTTCAATACAATGGATTAATAAATCCAATACTGTCTTACAAAAATTAAATTCAGTTAATTTAAAAGCTTCTTATTATGAATACATTACTCAATTATATATCGATTTTCATCAAATTGAACAAGCAGAAATATATGCTGACTCGTTGTATTCCTTACATGCTACAATAGGAGGCAAAAAAACAATTATAGATTACTATCACTTAAAAGCAAACATAGCTGAAGAAAAAGGACTCTACAAATCAGCATATCAATTTTATAAGGAAGCGAAACTCTACGAAGACACGCTTAAGAATGCTAAAAAAGAAGAAACGATTTTAGCATTAGAAATGAAGTACAATTCTGAGCGAAAAGGAAAAGAACTTTTATTAAAAAAAGCAGAATTAGAGAAAAACAATATAGAAATTGAAAGTCAAAAATACCAAAAATTAATTATGATGGTAATCTTTGGTTTTGGTACAATTTTCACTTGGTTTGTCATCTATTCTTACTTTAAAAACAAGAAAAAAAATAAACTATTAGAAGCTCAAAACGAAGAATTAGAAAAACTATCTATTGTAGCAAAAGAAGTTGATAGTACAGTCATCATTGCAGATAAAAATGGGGTTATAGAATGGATAAATGAAGGGGTAATGCAAATGTACCAACTTACACCTAAAGAAGTCGCAGAAAGAATAGGTCAAAACATTAGAGATTTAAGTAACTTTCAAGGAATATCAAGTGTTTTGGACGAATGTCTTGAATCAAAAAAATCTTCGTTTTATACCAGTAAACATTTTAAAAAAAATGGCTCTGTTTTGTGGGTACAAACGACATTGACTCCTATTTTGAATCAAGATGGCGAAGTTAATAAAATTATTTTTATAGATACCAATGTTAGTGAAGTCAAAAAATCGGAAGTAAAACTAACCAAACAAAAGGAACTTCTAGAAGCTAAAAACAGTTACATTACCGATAGTGTAAATTATGCTAAACGCATTCAACAAGCTGTACTTCCTTCTAACCAAACAATGCGTTCTGTTTGGGAAAATCATTTTGCTTTGTTAAATCCTAAAGATATTGTTAGTGGTGATTTTTACTGGTTCTACGAAAAAGATGGCAAGAAATATTTAGCAGTAGTCGATTGTACAGGGCATGGAGTTCCTGGAGCATTTATGACGATTATTGGCAACAATTTACTTAATGAAATATTACAAGATAACTTCTTTAAACCAGCTGACATACTCCAAGAACTTCATTTGAGAATTAAACTAAGACTTGGAGGTAGTAAGCATGCCAAAGTAATGGACAGTATGGATTTAGGAATTGTCTGTTACGACCCCAACAAACAAACAATAGACTTTGCAGGAACACATACGAGCGTTTATTTAATTAGAGGTAACTCATTGTCTGAATTTAAAGGCTCTAAAGAAACGATAGGCTTTAAAGATAAAATCACTATAAAATCACATCGAATTGAGACTCAAAAAGGAGACATGATTTATATGCATACCGACGGTTATCCAGATCAAAAAGGAGGAAAGAAAAATAAGAAATTTTACTATCAACCAATCCGTAATTTATTTTTAACCGTTTGTCAAAAAGATTTAGATGTTCAAAAAGATATCATTGAACAAACTTTTAACGATTGGAAAAAAGATACAGAACAAACAGATGATGTTTGTGTTGTTGGAGTAAGACTTTAATTTGAATTGAACCAAATCGTATTTCAAAATTCAATCACAACTACCAATTACAAAGTAAAAACACCTTCATAAAAATCGATAGAAGCATTATAAAAGTAAGAGCTATTTACTGCTTTAAATCCTTTTTGTTTTAGCACTTCATCTGTTTTACGATTCAGATTACACCCATCTCCTATTTTTTTCCAAATAGGATTTACCACATTTTGAAGCATTGCTTTTGATTTCTTTTTAGAATGAATATGTTCCATTATAATCAATTTCCCATTGGGTGCTAAAAATCGTTTAAAATCCTCTAGTGCATCTTCCAAATTTGGAACGGTACACAACACAAGTGTACAGACTATCACATCAAATCCTTTTTCTGGAATTAACGCTTCTAATTCTTCGTAACCAACACCAATATTATGTAATTTTATATGATTGTAATTCTTTTTCAGCTTTGCTTTTTCAAGCATAGGCAATGAAGGTTCAATGGCTGTAACTTTCGTTTTATTTTCATTATAAAAAGGAAAATTGACTCCTGTCCCACTTCCTACTTCTAAAACATTTCCAATCAAAGGACTCAACAATGAATATCTTCGCTTATAAAGTCTCAATTCTAACTCCACCATGAAAGGATCATAGTATTTTGCAAATATTTTTTGATACAGTTTTCCCATTCTACAGTATTTTTTATCGATTGATTACTCTAAAAACACAAAGGTATATAAAAAAAGAAAGCCGTTTCAATAAATGAAACGGCTTTCACCACCTTACAGAATAACTAGTAATATTATCGAAGTGAAACCACTCTGCTTCGTTAACCAGTTAAATAGTGTAACTGATAAAAAATAAAAAGGTTACGTTATGATGGCTTTTTTATATGAAAAATTAATATTTAAGGCTATTTAATTATTTATTCAGGATAAAAAAATAGAAAGATTATGAAACTCCTCTTTTTCTCAGCCTCCTACCCCTTCAAAAACTGTTCATTAAAATTCAAGAAATATACTTTTTCTGTCCCTCTTGTTATTGCCGTATAAAGCCACCTTAAATATTCTATATTTAGCATTTCATCAGTTAAGTATCCTTGGTCGATAATTGCGACAGGCCATTGTCCCCCTTGAGCTTTATGACAAGTTAATGCATAAGAAAACTTAACTTGTAAAGCGTTAAAATGTGGTGTTTTCATAATCAATTCCTGCCTTTTTCTTCTACTAGCTATATTATAAAAGTCTTTTTCTATTTCGTAAAATAACTTTTTTAGTTTTTCTCTTGGCAAAGAAGCACTTTCTACCGTTAACGTTTCTAGCATCAATTTACAAGTAAACTCTGGCTCTGATTCATTATCAACAAATCGAACGACCGCATCAACAAAGTCAAAACCGTATAGTTTTTCGTGTCGAAGTATTTGTTTGACCTCTAAAATATCTCCGTTGGCAATAAAACCTGCTTTCGATTTTTTGTCTAACCAAAAGTAATTATTTTTCACAACCATTAACAAATCATGGGGATTGATTCGTTCTTCGTACCAAAGTATTCTGTTTCTTATTTCTTGGTTAAAAATATTTGCTCTTTTATTGCTTCTACAAATAAGAATAACGTTTTCTATACCATAATTTCCAATCGTAGATTCCAATACGTCTTGAAGTTCCATTCCTGTGATGGCTAGAGAATCGGAATAAGAAGAATCTAAAGTAAAATTCAATTGGTTGTTTGTAATTCGTTTTCTAATCGCTGTTGCATTGGCCAATATTCCGCTATCTTCTTCTTGTCTTACGACTTCTTTTAGTTCGCTTATGGCAATGTCTAATGGGTAGTTTTTTTCGAGTTCGTCCTTGCTTAACGCAGGACTTTCTAATGTTCCAACAGGGGGGAGTTGAGCACTATCTCCAATAAATATCAATCGACAATTAACCCCCGAATAAACATAAGCGATTAAATCATCGAGAAGACTTGCATTGTCTAAAAAAGCACTGCTTAATCCCGAATCAGAGTTGACCATTGAGGCTTCATCGATAATGAAAACCGTATTTCTAAAATTATTTTTACCTTTTGTAAAATTTAAAGCTCCTTCTTTTTCGTTTTGAAAATAAATCTGTTTGTGGATGGTGTAAGCAATCTTATTACTGTGCTTTCCCAAAACTTTTGCGGCTCTACCTGTTGGAGCCATTAGTACTACATTTCTTTTTAAAGCAGATAGCGATTTTACCAACGCTCCGATTAAGCTTGTTTTTCCTGTCCCTGCATATCCTTTAAGAATAAAAGCGGCTTGATCGTTTGGGGATAATATAAAATCAGAAAGACGAGAAATTGCCTTTCCTTGATCTTTGGTTGGAACAAATCCTAATTCTGTTTTTAATAATTGTACTACTGTTGCTTTTATATTTTGGTTCGCCATGTAATACTTTACTTAATAATTAATGGTTCCCCATTTTGAAATGAAGATAAATTTAAAATTAATTCATTAAAAAACAATCCTGTAAAACAGAATTAATAGCGTTAAGCAATTTCAATGTTGAACTCCATGTTTTTTTAACTCTAAATTTAAATTTCTTCCGTTGCTCTTAAAGCATCCCAACAAACTTCAAACATTGGTTCCATTAATGGTTCGTACTCTTC
>WFNC01000133.1 GCA_015488785.1 Flavobacteriales bacterium
ACTTCTTACTATGCCTATAAAATATCTTTCATAATTATAAATAAGTATTGTTTTTTTATTTTCTTTCAGCGTTATATATGAATGAATGTCCATTAATTTACTATCTAGTTTTTTCAACAATTGAACTGTGATGTTATCAATAATAAACTGCTCAACCTCAATTCTTTTGTTATATTTTAAATGTAGCTTTTTATTAGCGAATCCTGAAGACGATTCTGCGTATAATAATGTATCTCTATGTTTTTCATTAATAAATCTTAACTGTAAAATGGAAGAATCATTATTTAAAAAAGTTCTATTTTCATAGCAATAAGTATCAAATAAAATTTGAATATATGGCTCATAATTTAAAATTTCCTCCGTTACCTTTATATCTATTACCTTAGTTTTACTAATTCGACTATCTGTATGGTTACAAGATAACAAAAACACAGTAAATAACAGATAGATATAAATCTTTACTATAATCCATTTATCCATACTTGTTGAGAATTTTTAGTGTTTTTTGTTTTAATAATAGAATCATTAAGGTGTCTCATGTACATTTTCATAAATCTATAGTTTAGATAATTCAATAAAGGTTGTTTTGTACAAAACGTGAGAGAAAGAATAACGTACAACTCAAATATACAAAAAAAATCCCCAAAGAAAACTTTGAGGATTTTAAAAGATACATTTCATTCATTAATAGCGTTAATGCTTTTATTTTTAAATATTTGATGTATAACCATTCAAGCTATCTGTAACATTTTTTTGTATAATTAGCTATTAGTTGACAAAATTGTCTAGTCTAATCTCAATGTTAACTCGGTTTTTATTATGAAATAGGTTAATAACCATAGACTACTAATGAACAAAACGAACAGGTGGAACGACTAAAAGTGAAAGAGAATACAACTTTTCCAAGGGGAGGGCAATGGAGTAAAACGGAATTGCAGAAGTGGGGACAGAACTGCAATGCTCTGTTTTTTTAAATCCTGTTTTCTATCTACAACAAAGGCGAAAAAGATTCTATTTCTGATAAAGAAATTAAAAAGCTAATCATAGCATTGTAAAACATTTTTTTTATTTTTAAAAAGAAACACCCCTAAAAACCTAGGCTTTACGCTATTTTCTCAATGTTGAGAAGGTTTTATTGCGGAATGCTCGGAGTGTAACTTGGAGGTGTGAAATTCCTTTTGTTTATTTTAAGGTTTAACAGTCTTTTCTGTTTAATTATCTGTATGTCAGTAGTTTTCCTTATGAGGGACAGCTTTTTCTATTTTGGGCGTGGAGAGAGCACAGCATTACTTATGAAATTCTGCACTTGGAATAATTATCGTTTCGATTTCACCTTCCTTGTACCACCAATCGACTTCAAACGTTTCATCTCCATCAATACCACCGTCAAAACGCATCAAATTATCAAGGAGAGGAGTAAAAAGTTTAACGCTTTTTTTAGTTTTATCAGACAAAAGAATATCATAAACAACGGAAGTGTCTGCCTCTTCCTCTTTCTTTTTCGTAAGAACTTTTTCTATCGCTTTTAAGACTTCTTGTGAACGAAGTAAAAAAACTTCACTCGTATCAAAATGAGAAATAGTAGTAGAATATACAGAATCTTCTATGTAAACCTTTCTTTCAATAGAGCTAATGAATGGTGTATTCTGCCCTTGACAGCTAAAAAGCGAGCCAAAAGATAATATGATTAGTAACTGCCTCATTTAATGTAGTATTTTGTTCCATCATCAAATTTCAAATAACCTCCCACATTGTCAAAACTTCTACTATGTCCTTGTCTGTTCGGAAGTCCCATTTGTTGACGCATGATATTAACTTGATTAATTACAGGCGTTTCTACATCAAACGTTTTCAAGGTGCTTTGGGTTAATCCAAATAAACCACCTCCTCTATTATGCATATTCTCATGCAAGAAAGAAAAGCCTACCCCTAAAGCTCTTTGGTCTGTTGTTCCTTTAATCCCGCTATTTGTACTCTGCCATTGCCTAAAATCAGCTAAATCAATTTTCATTACCCCAGCATTGTAATCGGTTCCTAAATAATTTCCACTTTTATTAAACCTAAATGCTGTCTGATTTTCTGCTCCAAGAACATTAGGGTCATTATTAGTTATTTCTACATTTTGATGTAGAGACTTATGTCCAAGTAACCCTGTAAATTCTTTTCTTGCTTGTGCTGAACCAACACTTTTATCAACAGAGCCTATCGTTAAATTCTTACTCCCAATGGAAGGAGTATTAAGTGTAATGCCACTCACTTCTTGAATACCATCACTAAAGGTTTTCCAATCTTGTAAGTTCAAACCTTCTGCATTGTACCCTTTTGTTCCTGCCTTACTTGGGTCAAATAAATTATTTGGAGTTCTAATACTATCCCCTAAATGGTCTGTGTACATAATCGGATTACCTGCCATAATAGAATATGGACTTATTGATGGGGTAGGTTTGGGATCAGTATTCCAACGCTGTACTACTCTTGGAGAATATTCCCAAAACGGTGCTGTGTAATGGTTTCCGCTGCCTGCAATCTCATCCGTCTTTTCTTGTGTATTCCACCCATATCGGTAACTTTCAACACCCCCATTTCTCCCAGGCATCACCATCCCAAAAGGGTAATAATCAAAGCAGCTTACAATATTTGAAACATAATAATTCACAACTCAAATATACAAAAAAAATCCCCAAAGAAAACTTTGAGGATTTTATATCATTGTGATTTATAAGTGTTATTTATCCG
>WFNC01000134.1 GCA_015488785.1 Flavobacteriales bacterium
GCTTTAATTGCCCTTGCTATCTTAATTGTAGGGATTATTTTATGGTATTCTAGTTCTATTGCTCATAAAGTTCAAAAAGAAGAACGGCAAAAAGTAAAGCTTTGGAGTGAAGCCATTCGAAAAAAAGCTGATTTAGTTCACGTCACCAACGAATCATTTAAAGAGCTAGCGGAACAAGAACGAAAAAAAGTAGAACTTTGGGTAAAGGCAACCAAAGAAATGCAAAAAGATTTAAGCGATTACAGTTTTGCATTGTCTATTATTCAAAACAATAAAAGTATTCCTTTAATTCTTACCGATAAGAATGATAACCCCATTACAAGCGCAAATTTAGAAGTTAAGTCTGAGGATTCGTTGTTTATTTTAATGAAAAAATGGAAAAAGAATACTCCGCCTATAGAAATTACATTTGCAGGCAATAATTTACAACGAATTTATTATACCAATTCTAAAAAATATTTTGAATTACAAAATCGAAGAAATGAATTGATTGTAGCGTTTAATAAAGATTTGGTTGAAAATACAGCGATGGTTCCCGTTGTTTTTCTCAAAGAACCATCAAAAGAATTGATAGCAACAAATCTAAATGAATTAGAAATAGAAAAAGAAGGGGGATTAGATGCGCTGGTTTTAAAAATGAATTCGGAGAATGAGCCTATAAAAGTAAAACTTTCAGAAAGTGATTTTGGAAAAGTTTATTTTCAAGAATCGATGACCTTAAAACAATTAAGGTATTTTCCTGTTGTTATGTTAATTGCTATTGGTGTTTTTCTAATTATTTCTTATTTCTTGTTTAGTACATTTAGAAGAGCCGAACAAAATCAAGTTTGGGTTGGAATGGCAAAAGAAACGGCACATCAACTTGGTACGCCTTTGTCTTCGCTTATGGCTTGGATAGAACTATTGAGAATGCAAGGAGTAGAAGAATCTTCACTAAAAGAAATGGATAAGGACATCAAACGTTTGGAAACAGTATCTGATCGTTTTTCTAAAATTGGATCGGAAACCAAACTAATAGAAGTTAATTTTTATGATACCGTAAGACAAAGTGTAGCTTATTTGCAGACGAGAGTTTCTAAAAAAGTTATTTTTTCTTTTGAGTGTGAAGATAAAACCCTTAAAGCAAAGATAAATATTTCTCTGTTTGAATGGGTAATCGAAAACTTAACTAAAAATGCTGTGGATGCAATGGGTGGAGTTGGAGCTTTAAAATATACGGTAAAAAAGGAAAATAATTTATTAATTTTAGACGTTTCAGATACCGGGAAAGGAATTTCACAAACCAAACTTAAAACAGTTTTTGAACCTGGTTTTACGACTAAAAAAAGAGGTTGGGGATTAGGACTTTCATTAGCCAAAAGAATTATAGAAGAGCATCACAATGGCAAGATTAGTGTATTAAAATCTTCTGATAAAGGAACTGTTTTTAGAATAGAGTTAGAATCAGTGTAATTGAAAGCGAATAGCTTTTAGTATTATCCTAAAAAAAAATCTATATTTGTTAGTTCCGTTAAAAAAAGTCGGATAATATACTTGTGCAAAACATAAATCAACTCATAGATAAATTAGATGCTTTTATAAAAAAGTATTATAAAAATCGCTTAATAAAAGGTGGTATTTATAGCCTTGCTTTGTTGTTTGGTTTCTTTATTTTTTTTATAGTAATTGAGTATTTTTCTCAGTTCGATGTCTTGGGGCGTTCTGTTATTTTTTATAGTTATGTAGCTTTGGCAAGCGGAGTTCTAGTTTATTATATCATCATTCCATTGTTTAAACTTTATAGAATTGGTAATTCCATTTCTCACGAACAAGCAGCCAATATTGTTGGAAATCATTTTGGAGATGTAAAAGATAAGTTACTAAATACTTTACAGCTATCCGAAAATTCAAAAAATGTTCCTGCAGCTCAACTAAGTTTGGTTAACGCAAGTATCGACCAACGAATAAGTCAATTAGAACCAGTTCCTTTCAATGCTGCTATTGATTTTTCTGAGAATAAAAAATATTTAAAATTTTTAATTATTCCTTTTATTCTTTTTGGAATAATCGCTTTTTGGAACCTTAAAATAATAACAACAAGTACCAATCGATTAATCAACCACAGTACTGAAATTGTAGCAGTAGCACCTTTCGAATTTGAAATTCAAAACGAAAAATTAGAAGTCTTACAACAAGAAGATTACGAATTAACAGTAAAGGTAAAAGGAGATTATATTCCCAGCTTAGTTTATATTAATATAAATGGAAGGAAACAAAAGTTGACTAAAACAAGCAATACGGAGTTTTCTCACACGTTTAGAAACATACAAGAAGATAAAGAATTCAAATTTAATGCAGAAGGGTTTCAATCGAGTACTTATACCTTGGTAACGATTCCCAATCCATCGTTAATGAGTTTTAATGTAGCGTTAGATTTCCCAGCTTATACACAACAACAAGATAAAGTTGTTGAGAATATTGGCGATTTAGTTATTCCAGAAGGAACTAAAATAAAATGGGATTTTAATACTAAGAATACAGATGAAGTCACTTTACGTTTTTCGGATTCTACAATCAACTTAAAACCCAAGAATAGTAATAATTTTAATTTTGGAAAACAGTTTTTTAAGAATGCATCTTATACCATTCTTACAAAAAATGAATTTACGACCAGTAAGGATTCTATCGCTTATTATATTACAACCATAAAAGATAAACGACCATCAATAACCGTTACCGAAACCAAAGATTCTATAAATCCTTTTGTTCGGTATTTCAATGGGGCGGTATCCGATGACTATGGGTTTACACAATTGCAGTTCAAGTATCGAATTGTAGGAGAAAAAAGTACTTCAAAATATAAAAATACAAACCTTTCGGTAAGTAAAACTTATAATAAAGAAGAGTATTTCCATTTTATCGATTTTACAACGTTAGAACTAAAAGCAGGGAGCAAAATAGAATACTTTTTTCAAGTTTGGGACAACGACAAAATAAATGGTTCGAAGTCTTCTAGAACACAAACCAAGTTTTATAACGTTCCTACTCAAAGCGAATTGGCAGACAAAGCAGACCAGGATAATAAAGAAATAAAAGACGACATTAATAAAAGTTTGGAAGATGCAAAAAAACTAAAAGACGAATTAAAAGAGGTAAAGAAAAATCTATTGGAAAAACAAAAACCAGATTGGCAAGACAAAAACCGTTTAGAAAAATTCTTAGAGCACCAAGAAGCATTGCAGAATCAACTGGAGAACATTCAAAAACAAAATAAACAGAATCAATTCGAACAAAATCAGTTGAGCGAGCAGGAACAGGAAATTTTGGAGAAACAAGAGCAACTCAATAAGTTATTTGATGAGCTAATGACCGACGAGATGAAAAAGCTTTATGAAGAACTTCAAAAGATGATGGAGGAAATGAATAAAGAAAAACTACTCGAAAAAATAGACGACATAGAAATGGATAACGAAGAAGTTTTAAAAGAACTAGATCGCTCCCTCGAACAATTCAAACAATTGGAATTTGAAGAAAAACTAAAAGACATTACCGAACGTTTAGAAGACGTTGCAAAAAAACAAGAAGAACTTTCTGAGAAAACAAAGAACAAAGAAGAGTCTAATTTTGAATTGAACAAAGAACAAGAAGAATTGAACAAAGAATTTGATAAAATTCAACAAGAAATGGATGAGTTGGATCAATTAAATGAAGAACTAGATAAGAAACACGATTTGGGAGACACCCAAGAAAAAGAAGACGAAATTGACAAAGACCAAAAACAAAGTCAAGATGAATTGGGAGATAAGAAAAACAAAAAAGCATCTAAATCTCAAAAGAGTGCAGCAGAAAAAATGCAAGAACTGGCTCAAAAAATGAGTGATGCGCAAGCAAAGGAGGAAGAAGAACAATCGGAAGAAGATATGCAAGCGCTTAAACAATTGCTAGAAAACTTAATTGATTTTTCTTTTGAGCAAGAAGAGGTAATGAACAACTTTAAGAAAGTCAGTATAAAAGACCCTAAATATGTAAAGCTAGGGCAACAACAACGAAAGTTAAAAGACGATGCTCAGTTACTAGCCGATTCATTGTTTGCTTTAAGTAAGCGAGTTGCTCAATTGAGTCCTTTTATAAATAAAGAAGTTTCAGAAATGAATAACAGCATAGACGAATCGTTGAAGTATATTTCTGATCGAAAAACGAGTAGAGCCAGAGCCAAGCAACAATATACAATGACTTCTGCCAATAATTTAGCTTTACTATTCGACGAAGCATTGCAGCAGATGCAAGCGAAAGCAAAAAACAGTAAGCCAGGAAGTGGAAGTTGCAACAAACCAGGAGGAAGTGGGAAAGGAAAACCTTCTGCCCAAAGCATGAAAAATATGCAAAAGAAAATGGAAGAGCAACTTCAAAAAATGAAAGACGCATTGGAAAAAGGAAAAAAGCCTGGCGGAAAGAAACCGGGTGATAAGCCAGGAGACAAACCAGGAGATAAACCAGGGAATAAGCCTGGAGGTAAATCAGGGCAAGGAGGAGCGCCGGGAGGAAATCAACCATCTAGTAAAGAGTTTGCTCAAATGGCGGCTCAACAACAAGCACTTAGAAAACAGATTCAAGATTTGTCTCAAAAAATGAATGAAGACGGAAGTGGGAAAGGAAATGGGTTAAAAGAATTGGCAAAAGATATGGAAAAGGTGGAAGAAGACCTTATTAATAAACGAATCAATGCCGAAACTATAAAACGACAACAAGACATTACTGTACGAATGTTAGAACACGAAAAAGCCCAGCGAGAGCAAGAGTATGACAACAAAAGAAAAAGTAATGAAGCAAAAAGTCAGAAATTTAGTAACCCTACGCAATATAATGAGTATAAGAAGCGAAAAGAGAAAGAGATTGAACTTTTGAAGACGATCCCTCCCTCGCTAAAACCTTACTATAAAAATAAAGTAAACGAGTATTTCGAAAGAATAGAAAAATAATATTGAAACCAATTTTTCACTCTTTGCTTTAAAAATACGTTATTACTATGCAAACAGAATTACTTTCCTACGCGCAAGAAATAAAATTTTCATCACAAGCAGATAATATTCATTTAGTAGAAAAACTGGTCGATGAGGTATGCGATGAACTACATGTTCAAGAAGATAACTACGGTAATATTTTAATTGCTCTAACAGAAGCAGTAAATAATGCCATTCACCACGGAAATAAATTGGACCCCACCAAAAACACTTCGGTAAGTTGCATGACAACTGATCACAAAATTCTATTTAAAGTAGAAGACGAAGGACCAGGATTTAATTTTTATAACCTACCAGACCCCACAAGTTCCGAAAACATAGAAACCCCAAA
>WFNC01000135.1 GCA_015488785.1 Flavobacteriales bacterium
CCTATAATAGCAGACAATACCACCACCCCCATACTTACTATTGGAAAAACAACACTCGGATGAAGCCCTGATGTATCTAATGCTTTAAAAAAGTAAACTAAAGATCCATAGTTTGGAATTCCTAGCGCTATTCCTCCAAGTATGTTTATGTATGAAAATTTTATTTTTTTTTTGAAAGAATTTAAGATTAGAATTCCTACTCCACATATAGCTGCCATAACAAATAAAACAGAAAAAAAAGCGGGGGACTCTCCTACTCCAATTGTTGTTCTTTGTGCATAATTAAACACAGAATCAGCAACTCCTTGCCCTACGAAAACCAATATAATTAACCATAAATACTGTTTATCAAAAGAGAGCTTTCCGTTTTGAGTTGAAGACAAATAAATCCCTAATAAAGCAAGAACAAAAGCGATAATTGTCCAGACGGATAAATTGGCATCAGGGTAAATAATAAGCGCAATGCAGACAGGTATGACTAGGGACATTTTGTTGGCTACTGTGGTAATGGCTATTCCAACTTTTTGTGTTCCTTGCGCATATAAATTGAAGACAATAATAAACAAAGATCCAACAATCATAGCGTGATAAAGCCAATCGGCATTGACTATAAAATCAATTGTAATGGGTTTGGTACTACTGCTTATGCCTATTGTTGCAGCAACTAAATAATTGACAATTAATGCTTGAAGATTATCTATTTTGAAGCGATTGAAAAACTTAAATATTATTATTAAAACATTAAATAATAATACGGTTATTAGAATATTAATCATTGTAAAAAATAGTTATTTTGTCCTTTCCAAAAAAGGTAGTTTTATGTTTAGTAGAACTTAGAACTGGCGCTTTTAAACCAGTATTAAAAAATGAATTACCTGTATAAACTCTCGCCTCGTCCCAAGCTCCACTGTCGATAAAAGCTTGTAGCGTTTTTGCACCTCCTTCAACCAACACAGATTGAATATCGAGGGAATACAAATATTCAAATATTTCATTTAAAGTATTTTCAAATGGAATTTTGACGTAAGTGGTTTTCTCTTTTTCTTTATGTACTTTCTGATTGAAAATTAACGTTTGAGCATCGTTAGAAAAAATCGCTAAATTCTCATCTAATTCATTTTGCTTATCGATTACTATTCTTATTGGATTTTTTCCTAAAATAGTTCTCACGGTGAGTTTTGGATTATCATTGACAATTGTATTCTTCCCAACAAGAATAGCCATTTCTTCAGTACGCCAAGTATCGGTTAGTTGTTTTGTTTGAGGTTGCGTAATCCAATTTATTTTTGGAACATCACTCGTTCTATTTACGTCTATAAATCCGTCTTGCGTTTGCGCCCATTTTAAAAGTATATAAGGTCTCTTTTTTTCGTGAAAAGTAAAAAAACGTTTATTTAACTCCAATGCTTTTTCTTCTAAAACGCCAACAGTAACATTTATTCCAGCTTTTACTAATTTTTCGATTCCTTTTCCAGCTACTTCCGCAAAAGGATCAACGCAAGCAATTACTACATTTGGTATTCCTTTTTCTATTATTAAATTGCTACAAGGCGGTGTTTTCCCAAAATGAGCGCAAGGTTCTAATGAAACATAAAGTGTAGCTGTTTTTAATAACTCTTGATTTACAACACTATTTATAGCGTTTACTTCTGCGTGAGCTTCTCCGTATTTGATGTGATAACTTTCTGCTATTATTTTTCCTTTGTTTACAATTACGCATCCTACCATAGGATTGGGAGCTACTGTTTTTAAGCCTTTTTGGGCTAATTCAATACATCGGTTTATATAAGTTTCTGCTGTGGTCATTTGATTGTTTCAAAATTACATATTTTTTTGTTAGCTCGGTTAAATATTTGTTTTACTTTCTTTAAATATTAGAATCTAGATTGAAGCTAATACCTTTAATGTATTTTTATACAAAACTAATTTGACGCATCAGAAAGTAGAAAAATAAATTAGAACTAGTTTAACCTTTTTTCTAATCAAGTTGTGACAAAGCTAAACATACATAAAAACGAAATCTAACTTGGTTTGAGTCTATTTATTTCTATCTTTAGAATATAATTTAAAAGATAGAAAAAATATGTTAGCAATAGGAGATAAAGCCCCTGATTTTGAAAGTGTTGATGAAAATGGTTCACCAATAAAATTGACCGACTACGCAGGAAAAAAAGTGATTCTATATTTTTATCCAAAGGATAGTACTCCTGGTTGTACAATGCAGGCTAAAAACCTTAGAGACAATTACGAAGTTTTGAAAGAAAAAGGGTATGAAGTTCTTGGTGTAAGTGCAGATAGTCAAAAAAGGCATCAGAATTTTATTAAGAAACAATGTTTACCATTTACATTAATTGCCGACGAAAATAAAGCAGTTATTAATGCTTATGAATGTTGGGGTCCTAAAAAGTTTATGGGACGAGAATACGAAGGTATTTACAGAAAAACATTTGTAATCGATGAACAAGGAATTATTATAAAAATAATAGAAAAAGTAAAAACAAAATTACATACTTCACAAATATTAGAAGATTAATTACCACAACGTAAATAAATTACGTTGTAGTAACCTATCTTTGTAGAAACAAACAAAAAGACATGGCAAAGAAAACTCAAAAAGTAGATGACAATAAGTTAAAAGCATTGCAAGCAACTTTAGACCGACTAGATAAAAGTTATGGAAAAGGAACTGTAATGCGATTGGGAGAAAGAGAAATTGAAGAAATGGATGTAATTTCTAGTGGTTCTATTACCATAAATAGAGCATTGGGAGTACAAGGTTTTCCAAAAGGGAGAATTGTAGAAATATATGGCCCTGAATCTTCAGGGAAAACGACTTTGGCTATTCATGCGATTGCTGAGTGTCAGAAAAATGGCGGAATCGCTGCCATTGTAGATGCAGAACATTCTTTTGATCCTTTCTATGCTAAAGCTTTAGGTGTTGATGTAGATAATTTATTAATTTCACAACCCGATAATGGTGAGCAAGCTTTAGAAATAGCAGACAATTTAATTCGTTCGGGAGCAATTGACATTCTAGTTGTCGATTCAGTTGCGGCACTGACTCCTAAAGCAGAAATTGAAGGTGAAATGGGTGATTCTCAAATGGGATTACAAGCTCGTTTGATGTCTAAAGCTTTGAGGAAATTAACAGGATCTATCAACAAAGCTAATACTTGTTGTATTTTCATAAATCAATTGAGAGAAAAAATTGGTGTTATGTTTGGAAACCCAGAAACAACTACAGGTGGTAATGCCTTGAAATTTTATGCTTCTATACGTGTTGATATTAGACGTTCTACTCAAATAAAAAATGGAGATAAAGTTATTGGAAATAGAACAAGAGTAAAAATTGTAAAAAACAAAGTTGCTCCGCCATTCCGTTTAGCTGAATTTGACATGATTTATGGAAAAGGAATTTCTAAACTAGGGGAAATTATCGATTTAGGAGTTGAGTTTGAAGTCATAAAGAAAAGTGGTTCTTGGTATAGCTATGGAGACACAAAATTAGGTCAAGGAAAAGATGCTGTAAAATCTTTATTGGAAGATAATCCAGAATTATTGGAAGAGTTAGAAACTAAAGTTGTTGCGGCTTTGAAAGAGAGTGATAGTTTATAAGGTTCTACTGATTTTGAAATGAGTAGTACCGCAAAGTTTAATACTCTAATCATTTTTTTGTAAAATGGACCTTGTATTATGTACAGTGTTTTTACGAAAAAATTCAATTGATTCCATACAAAAACCAATTGAAATAATCATAATAATTTAAAAGGCTTCAAATTTAAAAATTTGGAGCCTTTTTTTTATATAAAAACTACACCTAAAAGATTTAATCATTATTCCCATTCTATTAGAATAACGAAGACTCAGCAACTAGACCCTAATAAATTTTAGCTTTTGAATTCAAGTTCATAAAAAATACTACCAGAACTTATCTCGTAAGTTTCTATTTATTTCAGTCAGTTAAACCGTTTATTCAAGCATAAAATTAGTCGTTTCAGTAAAACTCATTATTACAACGACTAGCTATAGCCTATCATTGCAGTAATCATAACTAAACAGATTAAACATGAATGTAATAAAATCAATTTCAATTATAGCGACATTAGCTTTAATAACTTCTTGCAATAGCGAACCTAATTATCAAATAATTTCTAAGGTTCCAGACTTAACAATGCCCGATAACAATTTAAAGTTTACAGCGATTGAAGATTATAAAAACTATAGGATTATAGGTTCTCATTTTAGAACTGACAAAAAAGAACTCCGATATATACTAGGAAATGATATTGCTTTTAAGGCTTCAATTGAAAATTCACCATATCCAAATGGTAGCAAAATTGTGAAAATTGGTTGGAACACTGAGGAGATGAGTAATTTTAGTCCTGCTTTGGAAGCAAAAGAAGTTCAAAGGGTCGAATATATGATAAAAGACAACAAAAGGTTTTCTGACAACCCTGGTAATTGGGGCTACGCTCGATTTATAAAAGATGAAGGTAAATATAAGAGCTGGGACAAAGGAACTGAAAGTTGTATTTCTTGTCATAATTTAGCGAAAGAAAATGGATATGTTTTTACTGAATTTCAAAAAATGGAGTAACACCAATTAAATTATGAAATGCGCCAAATAAATAATTTTATTATCACATATACTTCTTCAAATAAAACTACCATAGCTAAGGCTATGCTAATTTTATTTTTTAAGACGCATTTCAATATTCAATTGGTATAATACCTCAAATTTAGTTAGATTATAATTTTTAGATGAATTCAGCAACTTGAATTCAAGCAGCAATTGCACCTCGATTTGTGTATAAATAGTAATGGGGTAAAAACTCACCGTCTTTCGATTTAGGACTTAGCAAAATTATGAATTTTACTGACTTTTTAAAATACACCGAACCTCGGATTAAGCACTGAAGCCCTTATTGTTTGAACATTATGTTGTTCTTCCATTTTTTTTTATTATTAGCATTACTCCAATTGTTATAATCCAAGTTATACCATAATTGAGTATTAAATTATTTAAATTCCATCCTGAATTTGGTATTGGAGAATCTACCCAAAATTCGTGATAATATTCAAAAGGAAACCCAATTTTAAGTTCATAATTTTCCTTCATTCTATTCAATGGGGAATTTATCTGAAATAGAACTGTTAAAAATGAAGTCGAAAAGAAAATCAACATTGATAATAGAGTTCCTTTTAATATTTCCTTAGTCATTTTCGATCATTTTTCCGTAAGCATTTGATTATATTCTTCTATTAAATTTTTCGTGCAGATTAAAAATTCCAAATGCTAAAATTCCTGAAACTATAAAATCAATTACTAAATAACTCATTTGTGTCTCTACAAGATTTTCAGGAATTGGGAAGCGTTTTCCTCCTATTTTTTTATAAAAAGTAAATGGAAATCCCAAAGTATCATTCCCGTCAGAAGGTATTCCGATTTTCATTGTTATCAAAGTAACTATAATGAAGATTAAAAATGCTATAATTAATATTTTCATCCTGTTTTTCATAATTCAAGAACGGTTAAATAAACTCGACACATTTATACAGAAGCCTTAATAACTTCCATTTCGTTTTCTTAGAAACCATTCTATAGAAAGAAGCGAAAGAATTAAAAAGAAAATCCATTTCCATTTTAAGATATCTTCCACCGATTTTTTCTCATAGGAAATTGGAATTATATTTTCTTGGTTATAAATTTCTTGTTCTAGTTCTTCTAATTGGTTGGGGTAAAATAGTTTTCCGTCTTTTGAAATGGCTAGATTATACAATAGTCTATGATTGGCTACTAAATTTAGGTATTCTACTTTTAACTCTTCTACAGAAAAGCGTCCTGTCTTTTCGTATGTTTTTCCATCGAAGCTTGTTGTTGCGGTGTAGGTGTATTCTCCAGCCGAAAACATCCCAGCTTCTAAACGGTAGGATTCTCCTGACTTATTCATTGTTTTCAAAGGGTACTCCTCTCCTATTTCATTTATGATTTTTATCGAAACTTCTGACGTATTTACGAGCTCATAACTATCGTTGTAGAGTTCGGCGTCGATTACCAATGCTTCATTTTCGTAGAGATGTTCTTTGTTTGATATTCTAAATTGGCTTTTGTCTTTTTTTACGACTAAATATTGAATGGACTTTTGAACTAATTCATCAAAGTTATCATGATTTTTATTTTTTAAATAGTCAAATAGCTTCCACCTCCAAATTCCTTCTCCCAATAAAAATCCTACTTTTTGACTTCCGTTTTCGTTTAAAATCAACAAGGGATAATCGGTTTTATTTCCATCTATTTTTTGATATAAAAATACGTTGTTTTGTTGTGCTACTTTAAAATTTCCTGTGAATGGAACTTGTAATGGAGGAAAATCTGACAGGTTGTTTTTTAATGATTCTGATACGGTAAACTTACTAAAATTTGAATTTAGCATTGGCGTGGCAGTTGAAGTTCCATTGACGGCGACAACACTTACTTTTTGTTTTAATTTGTTTAACTGCGTATAGTTTGTTTTTTCGTTTGTGCAAAACAATAAAGGTGTTTTTTGTTTTAGTAGTTCATCTATCAGTTTGTTGTGCTTTTGCAAATGATTTGGCAATCCTAATAGAATGACTAAACTGTATTTGTTTATTTTATCCTTAAAGTTGTTGGCTAACTCAACAGTGACTTCATAATTTTTGTTTTTTACTAATACATTTTTTAAAGCCGCGATATCTGGATGAGGAGCGCTTGCTAAAATTAAAATATTCTGTTTGTTTTCGATTACACTGATATAAAAATCTTTAGAATTGTTGATGTAGGTCAACTCTCCTTCTATTTCTGAAACTTTTACAGTATATTTTTGTTTGCCTGAGGACTTGGCTGGTAATATAAAATTTACATTTTCGCTTGAATTGTCGGTCTTAAAATTGATTGATTTCTCTTTCAATTTCTTTCCATTTTTCCAAACAGAAACGAATCCCTTTTCACTTTTTAAATGATTTGCTTTTACATTTATTTCAATCGGGAAATCATTTCCTTTGTAAGCCATATCGTTGTGATGAATGGTACTTACAATTATATCTTTTCGAACTGTTGTATCACCTAGTGCTATGGTATAGACGATTGTGTTTTTTAGTTTTTTTGCTGCATACTCGGGGTTTAAACCTTTGTTTAGAATTCCATCTGACGCTAGGATAATTCCCCCTAAATTTCTACCATAAAACTTTTGTTCTACGGTTTGGAATACTGCCGAAATATCGGTTTGTTTGAGGTTGTAATCAAAAGACAGACTATCGCTTACTTTGTTTCCAAAACTAAGGGTTCTGACTTCGTATTTTTCGGACAATTTGTTTTCTAAGGCTTTTAAGATTTCTTTATACTGCGTTTTATAAAAAGCAGAATCTTTGGAAAGCCCTATACTTTCGGAATTGTCTTGTGCTATAACCAAGATTGGTTTTTCTATGATTTGATCGGTTGTTTGAATTAGCGGTTCTAGTAATAATAAAGCTAATATCGAAACACTCAAAAACCGTAAAGCACCCAAAAAGTAAGACAATATTCTTTTTCCATCGCCAAAAGAGTTGTCTTTTCGGTAAAGTAAAATGGCATAGACTATTCCCAAAAAGAAACAGAATAAAACGTACCAATATGGATAATTAAATGTTATCATTTGTGTTGTTGTAAGACTTGTTTTTATATTTTATCTATTCTTGGTAAGAATGATTGTAAATAAAGATATAAACTAAAGTCTTCCTTTGTTATTTTGTGTTGTAATCTAAATTCTAAGTATTGATTAATTCTTTGCGTTAGGGATAGTAGCGTTAGCTTTTTGTATTTTAAAATTAGTTCTACTTAGGTGAAAAGAGCGATTTTATGAGCTCCTTTTTGGCTTAGTAGAACTTTTTTGAAATATAAAAACTACAAGCGAATAGCCCGTTTAAACGCCCTAAAAAAACTTATCCAAAACTAACTGATTATCTTAACATTCCTCCACAAACACTCAGCGTTTGACCAGTTACATAGGCGCTCATGTCTGAGGCTAAGAAAACGGCTACATTTGCGACGTCTTCGGTTGTTCCTGCTCTTCTCAATGGTATTTCTTTTACCCAACCTTCGACTACTTTTTGGTCTAAGGCTCCTGTCATTTCTGTTTCTATAAACCCTGGTGCGATGGCGTTACATCTAATGTTTCTAGATCCCAATTCTTGTGCGGTAGATTTTGTAAAACCGATTACTGCGGCTTTTGATGCGGCATAATTGGCTTGTCCTGCATTTCCTTGAATACCGACTACTGAACTCATATTGATAATCGAACCTGCTTTCTTTTTAAGCATTGTTCTAAGGACTGCTTTTGTCATATTGAACACCGATTTTACGTTGACAGCCATAACGTTGTCGAAGTTTTCTTCCGACATTCTCATCAATAATCCGTCTTTTGTAATCCCTGCATTATTGACTACTATATCTATTGTTTCAAAGTCTTCTAGTACTTGTTCTACTAAGTCGGTAGCCGATTTCATATCAGCTGCGTTTGATTTATATCCTTTGGCTTTTACTCCAAAACTTGCTAATTCTTGTTCTACTAATTTGGCTTTTTCTTCACTACTTACGTAAGTAAATGCAACATCTGCCCCGTTTTGAGCAAATTTAATTGCTACTCCTTTTCCTATTCCTCTTGTTGCTCCTGTTATAATTGCGACTTTACCTTTCAACATAATTTTATGATTTTAATTCTAAGTTACCAAAGATAAAAAGATAATGCTTTCTTTCTAGTTTTTTAACCTAAATTTGCAAAACTTATCGTATTTACTTTTGGGATTTCTATGCTTTAAGAACTAAAAAAGCTTAACAAATTGCATTGTAATAGTCTAAAATCAGTTCTCTTAATAACTCAAATTTCGGTAAGACTCTTGTTGGTCATCGTTCCACATGGAAACATAGTTTTGATACCTTGACTCTGCTAACGTTCCATTTTCTAACGCTCCTTTTACGCCACATTTGGGTTCTTTGATGTGTTGGCAATTGTTGAATTTACAATCGACCATAAGTGGACGCATTTCGATAAAGTAATGTGCTAAATCTTCTTTTTCAAAATCAACTAATCCAAAACCTTTTATTCCTGGAGTATCGATGATAAAACCTCCCATGTCTAACTCAAACATTTCGGCGAAAGTTGTTGTATGTTTTCCTTTGTGATGAGAATCGGAAACATTGGCTGTTTTTAAATCTAACGAATTGTCGATGGCGTTTACCATTGTTGATTTCCCAACTCCTGAGTGACCAGAGAGTAAAGTAACTTTGTCCTGCATGATGTTTTTTACAGCGTCAATTCCCTCGTTGTTTATTGCTGAGATTGTTAAACAATCGTATCCTATTGTTTTATAAAGACTTATCAATTCTTCTAACTTATCCTTTTCTTTTTGAGTGTAAATATCAATTTTATTAAAAACAATCGTAACGGGTATATGATAGGCTTCGGCTGTCACCAAAAAACGATCGATAAAACCTGTAGATGTTGAAGGGGAAGCGATGGTTACAATCAAGAGTGCTTGATCGATATTACTTGCTATAATGTGTGCTTGCTTAGAAAGGTTTACCGACTTGCGAATAATATAATTTTTTCGAGGAAGAATTTCGGTAATCATATTTTCTTCGTTTGGCTTTGGTTCTAGTAATACTCTATCGCCAACAGAAACGGGATTGGTTGTTTTGATTCCGTGTAACCTAAACTTACCTTTTATACGTGCTTTTACAATTTTACCTTTTGCGATTCTTACTGTGTACCAACTTCCTGTAGAACAGATTACAACTCCTTCTATTAAATCCATTATCTATTATCGTATTAAGCTCATTGTTTGTTTCCCTTCTGTTTTTCAATAAAAACGTTATCTTTGTTGCAAATCTATACAATAAAAGTCTTCTACCTATGTCTATTTCAATAAAAAATGTAACTAAAATTTATGGTCAGCAAAAAGCAGTCAATAATGTTAACATAGAAATTAAGGCTGGAGAAATTGTCGGTTTCTTAGGACCTAACGGGGCGGGAAAATCAACAACAATGAAAATGATTACAACTTTTATTCCTCAAAATGAAGGTGAAATTTTGGTTTGTGGAATAAATACCTTAGAAAACCCAATTGAGGTTAAGAAAAAAGTAGGTTATTTACCTGAGCACAATCCTTTGTATTTGGATATGTACATTAAGGAATATTTACTTTTTTTGGCTCGTTTACACAAAATAAAATCACCCAAAGAGAGGGTGAAAGAAATGATAACCGCTGTTGGCTTGGAAAAAGAGCAAAACAAAAAAATTGGAGACTTATCGAAAGGTTATCGACAACGGGTGGGATTAGCACAAGCGATATTACACAATCCCGAAGTTTTGATATTGGATGAACCTACAAGTGGATTAGACCCTAATCAATTGGTGGAAATAAGAGCTTTAATAAAATCGTTTGGAAAGGATAAAACGGTATTATTTTCGACACATATTATGCAAGAAGTTGAAGCCATTTGTGACCGAGTGATTATAATTAACAATGGTGAAATTGTAGCCGATGAATCGATTAGTCAAATTCATCAAAACAAACAGAACAAACAACTGGTTCGTGTTAATTTTGACAAAGAAATAAACCTCAACCAATTCAAAATTAAAGGTTGTAACATTAAAACGGAGGAAAATAACACTTATCTTTTTTCTACGAATACTGAAATCGATATTCGTAAAGAAATTGCAAAACTAGCGGTTAAAAATGATGTCCTTATTTTAGAAATGCAAATTATTCAAGATAACTTGGAAGATGTATTTAAGCAGTTGACGAAGTAATTGTTTGTTGTAAGATGTACAAGGTATTATGTACTATGTGTCTTTTTTTGAAGGTTCAATTGACGCCAAAATAAATATTTATAAATTGAAATGATGTATTTCTACACCATTTCAATTTATAGTTACTATTAATTCTTTAGGAAAAGTTTGTTTACAAAACCTTGATTTGTTTCTAGCTGAAGAATGTAAGTTCCTTTTGCTAGATTAGATAAATCGATTTTGTTTTGATGACTAAAAGATAGCATTAGTTTTCCATTTACATTAAATACATTTCCAGCAATAACAACCTCTTTGTCTAAATCAAACGAGATGAAATTTTTGGCAGGATTTGGATAGAGGACTAATTCTCTGTTCCAGTTTTCATGAATTGATACATCAATTACATTATAACAAGAACTGGTGTCAGTACAGTTATTGTCAGTTATAACAACGGTGTAACATCCATTTGAAGCTGGCGAATAATTTTGATCAATAGCTCCATTAATTTCATTTCCATCAAGAAACCATTGATAATTTGCTCCAGAACTAGAAACAAGACCTCCGTTAGCATAGTTAACAACAGTTGTAGGTAATGCAAACACCGTTAAGTCTAGCAATATAGTACTATCACATCCACCTACACTTGTTAAAACAGTTGTATAATTCCCCGTTTGAGAATAGGTATTGCTTCCTACCGTGTAAGAATCTCCTGCACATATTGTTTCAGTTATTGTAGTTGTAATCGCATTTAAAACGGTTAAATTTAGTGTAATCGTACTGTCACAACCATTTACAGCGGTGAAAACTTGATTATAAGTTCCCGATTGATTGTAAGTCTGAGTTCCTAGAACGTAAGCATCTCCATTGCAAATAGTCTCCTCTAATGTTAAAACGATTGGCGTTTCTACAGTTAAATTTAAGGTCACGATACTGTCACAACCACCAGAACTCGCAAATGTTTCGTTATAAGTTCCAGACTGTGTTAAACTTTGTGTACCTAAAGTATAGGTATCATTACCGCAAATCGTTTCCGTAATTGTGTTTGTAATTGTATTATTCACACTCAAAGTTAAACTAACGATACTATCACAACCGCTTGAACTCGTAAATACCGCTTCATAAGAGCCTGCTTGACTTAGTGTTTGAGATCCAAATACATAAGAACTACCCGAACAAATTGTTTCAGAAAGTTCACTTGTACTTACAGTTGAAAAACGCCATACTTCTGACCACAGACCTACTAAGCTTCCACTTTGAACCCTTACCCTCCAAAAATAATCCGTATTTCCGTCTAAATTTGTTAAATGAACTAAAGTGTCATTTACTACGGCGGTTGAAACGATATTATTAAAAGTTGAATCGGTTGCTAATTCATATTCAAAAGTTGAAAATCCTGTTACTCCATTCCACATTAGAGAATCTACAATCCCTACGCAAGTTGCAACATCATTGGGATAGTTTAGGTTTACCGTTCCTGCAATGATATCTACTCCTATTACTTTTTTATAAACAGTCCCCCAATTTCCATCACTCGTCTTTGTTCTAACATTTAGCAAATGAAGACCTGAATTGGGTAACGAAACAGCATTTTTGCTCAACTGTTCGAATGCTGCGTTAAAGTTTCCATCAAAAGCGACTAGAGCAATTCCATTTCCATTCCCCGGATCGGTATCCCAAAAATATTCTGCCTGTGTTATTTTGCATAAGTTATTTGAATTATTATTCGCATCAACTTTAAAAACTCTTTTGAATACTGTTCCCCAATTTCCATCTGTAGCTTTTATTCTTATTCCTAAAACATGATTTCCTGTAGAAGGTAATGAAGCATTACTTTTAAAAATACTTTCTAAAGCATTACTAAAATTTCCGTCAAAAGCGACTAGAGCAATTCCATTTCCATTACCAGGATCAGTATCCCAATAATATTCTGCTTGTGTTATTTTGCATAAGTTATTTGAATTATTATTCGCATCGACTCTAAAAACTCTTTTGAATACTGTTCCCCAGTTTCCATCTGTAGCTTTTATTCTTATTCCTAAAACGTGATTACCTACCGAAGGTAATATCGAATTGTTTTGAAATACGGATTCTAATGCTTCGTTGAAGTTGCCATCTAAGACACTTAACGAAGTTCCATTCCCCTGTCCTGGATCTACATCCCAATAATATTCAGCTTGAATAATATTTTGAGCAGAAATCGAAAATGCTAGGAATAAAAATAAGGTGTTTAAAATTATCTTTTTCATAGTTCTTAATTTATCGATCAAAACCTGAAGCTTTTATATCTAAACTACCTCCCGTAAAAATACCAAAAGGCATATCTATGTCAAAAACCCTTGAACTTCCAGTAATGGGAAAATAATTATCTAAAGTGTAAGAACCTCCATAGCAACCTGCATCACCAGGAGTTAAATCTAAATCGTAAAATTGAAAAGCAGGATTTGCTCCGTCTTGCGCAACAGTAGGTGTAATTAATACTCCAGCAGCATTTACAGGATTAGAAGTTAAAACGATTTCTGAGCTGTTTGTCGAAATCGTTTGATTGCCCCCCACTTCATAATAGTAATTGTAATTTGAAGCAACTGTACTACTTTGTAAACTACCATCAAAATATGGCTTAGAAGAAGATACGGTACTGCTTACAAAAACATTATTTTGAATAATTAAATTATCAAACGTATTAGAGGTATTAAAATCATAAATAAAATAGTTGTAATAGCCCAGACTAGAACTAGTGGACGATGGTGTACGAATTGTATTGTTTCTAATCTCTCCTGATAAAGGTGCGCTCATAAATCTAATTGAATAAAAAGATGTTTGCGATACATTATTTGAAATTAAGTTATTGATAATATTAACAACATTAGGAGAACTCGAAATAATTCGCTCCATTTTATTTGCTATAATGTTAACCGTATCTGTATTTGATGACGTACTATATAAAGAAATATAGTTATTCGTCAATTGATTTCCGATAGCATCTCCAACAGCAAATTGAATATTTCCACTTAATAAAACAGTAGAAACAACAGTCAGGTCGTAACTATTGTAGAACATAATTTTACCTCCGTCCAATTGACATCCTAAAACATTAACTTTAGTTTTCCAAGTACTACCAGTTGTACCTTTAATATCTCCAGAAACAACATGAGCGCTTATCACCGTAACTTCTCTTCCATTTTGACCTATTATATTTATATCTCCTTGTATTTTATACATTGTTCCATCTTGAGAAGAGACCAACTCTAAACTTTTATCAATTGTCAAATCTTCTACCCACGGATTCCCTCCTGTTTTTGGATGAATGATTATTCGATCTCCATCAGCAGAAGCTGTGATTGCACTACTAATTGTTGTAAAAACACTGCCTGTACCTCCTTCTTGTACTACATGGTCAGTTGCAAATAATGTTGTAAAACTTGCTAAGCTGAGAATGATTGTTAGTAAATTGTTTTTCATGATTTTTATAAATTATTATTTGATTTATTATTTGATGCAAAGAAAGTATAAAGATATCTATTTTTTGAAATTCACATCTATACATCTCCCAGTCTTCCTCTATACAATTTCTATACATTTATACTGTACACGTTTAAAAACCTCACAATTCGTTGAAGAAAGTTAAAAGATTATCTCCCTTTTGCAAATTAATTTTCTTTCTAAATCGAGAACGAGAAACATCGACACTTGTACTAGAAATAGAAAGTAATGATGCCATTTCTTTTGAACTTAGATTCATTTTTAACATTGAAGCTATCTTTAAATCGTTTTTTGTTAAACTTGGAAACTTCGTCAATAATTTCTGATGAAAGTTTGCATCAATTTGTTTAATTTCCTGATTAAATAAATCTCTCTCTTCTTTTGAATCAATTAATTTTTTGATTTTTTTTGTTAATCGAGTGCTTTCTTTAAATAAGTCATCTGAGGAAAACTCATCCAACAATTCATTTTTTTGATTAATAATATTTGCAAGCTCTTTAATTCTATTATTTTTAAAATTAACTTCTTTTTTCAAAAAATCTTTTTGTTCCCGCTCTTTCTCTAGCGCTAGTTTAGACAATTTATTTTCAGCTTTCTCTAAAGATTCGTTCTTTGAGATAATTTCCTTTTCTCGTTTTAATTTACTGACTCGAATACGATACAGTAATAAAATTAAGATTAAAAAAAACGATATAAATACAATCGTAAAATATAGCTTTGTTTTTTCTGACTGCTGTTCTTTGCCTTGTATTAATAATTTCTGAGCACTAATTTCTCGTTCTTTCTCTGAAAGTTCAAGTGTTCTTTTTAACTCTATATTTTCTATCTTTTCAATCGTCTCTTTATTTTCTAAGCTGTCTTTTAACAAAATAAAACGTTTATAATATTTAAGCGCTTGTTTACTATTCATCTGGTTTTCGTACGACTGATATAATAGTTCTAACGCTTCTTTTTCTCTTAGAATATCTCCATTCTCTTTTGCTAAACTCAACGCTTCTTTTGATGAATAAATTGCTTTTTCATATTCTTTATTATCCAATAAAAACTTAGCCATTAAATTATGATATAACGACAGAACAACTTTATCATCAATCAAACTAGCATAGTCAAAAGCATTTTTTGCGTATTCTTTAAATAAAACATCATTTTCTAATTCTAAATAAATGATTGCAAGACTAACAGAAGAATAAGCTAAACCTTTTATATATGAAATTTCCAAAAAAGCTTCTATTGATTCTTTATAGTAAGTAATTGCTAACTCATTTTTTTTCTGTTTTGAATAAATACCAGCTATATTCGTAGAAAAACTTCCTTCGTAATATTTATTCTTCCCTGACTGAGCTAATTTTTGACCTTTCAATAAATTATCTAATGCTAAATCAAGTTTCCCAATTTCGGCATAAACAGCTCCTAAATTAGAATAGGTCACGGTTAAATTAGGAATAGTATCCATTGAGTCAGCCATTTTTAGCACTTGCGTGTGCAGCTCAACGGCTTTTAAATATTCTTTTTGATGAAAATAAAACACTCCTTTACTGTTCATAATTTCAATTACTTCATCTAAATCGTTGAGTTTGGAAGCTATTCCGAGCGCCTTATCTAGATAAGAATAACAAGATTTATAATTTGCTTGTTCTCCAAGATTAATAGCAACACCTCTATAATCCTTAATAATATTGAGCGAATCCTCTTGTTTTAAATCGTAATTTAAAGCATTCAAATAATTTTGTTTTGAAAGACTATAATCTCCAATCATATAATTACCCGCACCAATAATTCGATAGCTTTTCGCAAAATTATAATCGTTAGCATCAATTAACGGAATACATTCCTGAGCAATATTAATTGCCGAAACAGGATTAGTATAAATAGATTTCTGAGCAGAATCTAATAATCTCATTACTTTTTCACTACTCTTCAACGTTGTTTCAGTACTTTGACCAAAGCAAAATAAAACAGGTAAAATCAATATCGTTATTAAAACACTTTTCATCTTAGATTAAAAGTAAACAATATTTTTGATTTCAAAATACGATTATGCTTTTAAACTCAAATCAAATCGAATTTTAGACTTTATACTTGTAAATTTCAGGACGATGTTTTCGCGCAATCTTGAATTCAGCATGGTATAAATAGACCGTTTTAGTTTTAATTGAGCAATAATATCAAAGGCAATAAGGCAAAATTTAAAGCTATTAAAACATCCTAGTTAATAAGAATATATACGACAAAGATAAGATTGGTTTAGTATTTGTATTTTTAGACAATATTCGAGTTTTCTCTTGATATTAAACCCAATGAAAATGACTAAATTACTTTCTTTATTCTTTGTGCTTAGCACGTTTTTTTTCACCAACGATAATGTTTCTATTTCCGAAAAGGAAAATGATCGTACTCCTCCTCCATTTCTTCAAAACGGAGAAGCCAAAATTTGGGTCGATAAAACATTTAGTACACTGACTGAAACAGAACGAATTTCTCAACTTTTTATGGTGGCTGCTTATTCCAACAAAACAGTAGAGCATACAAAAAGTATAGACAACTTAATCACAAATTATAATATTGGAGGGTTAATCTTTTTTCAAGGAGGTCCGCAGCGACAAGCAAAATTAAC